>NZ_CP029346.1:2697500-2997500 GCF_003143535.1 Aquirufa nivalisilvae | reverse complement strand
AATTTCGTTCCAGCGATACACTGCACCTGCACCCCAGTAAGCAACAATTTGTCTCTGTTCATTGGTTAGATTGGGGGCAACGATATTTTTAAGGGAATCAATTTCCTTCAAGTAATTTGGGTCGTTGGATGCAGCAGGAGCAGCTAAGCTTACTTCCGTTGGGGAACTTAAAACAAAAGTTTTCCAATTTCCTGCATTCTCATCGATATTGGTAGGTACATAAGGAGAGAGTAATGCTTCAGATGCTGTTTTTTCACAGGATTGAAGAAAACCGAAGCAAATGAGGGTAATAAAATAGTATATGTATTTTTTCATGATGTTCTAATGATTATTTAACCTTAAATAGGTACAATAAACCAACAGTTACGTTAGTACTTTGTCCCGCATTTTGCCCGTCTAGGACATAGGATACTTTGGCACTTATTCCAAGTGATTTAGGCTGATATTTAGCGTATGCTCCTACAGCAGTCATGGTCATGTCATTTGTAAGAAATGGCATGGAATTACGACGAATATTGTCTCCTCCTACACAAGAGAAGTGCTCGGCGAAAACCTCTACTTGATTTTCTTTTCTTAGATAGCCCATACGAAACATAGCATTAAAGGCATTGGGAACGGCCACCGTGCTTGTGTTATATAGTCTTTCTCCATTTAAAAAAGAATCTCGATCTACGTTAACGTTGCTTCTTAGAATATAAGAGCCAGTTGCGCTGATGAATAAGTTGGAAGGTAAGTTATAATGTAAAATGGCTCTAGCACTGAATGTTTTAGCCCCAATTCCAATGGACATAGGCATGAATTCAGTGACATAATTACTCATGGGTGTGCTAACTCCAAGTGTAGCATGTCCATGTAATTGTTTGTAGTCAAATACTTGTGCTTTTAACCAAAGGCTGACATCTTGAAGGCCTTGCTGACCCATTAAATTTCCTTTGCTAGCTTGGGTTTTTACGTAAGGGACCATCACTAAGGCATTTATTTTCTTCGTGATACCATAAGCAATCATGGCTCCTAAAGATTCGGTGCTTAGTTTCCCGATATTTGGATTATCTCTTTTTAGGGTGTTTTCCCAATAGTTTGTCCATGAGGAATTCCCGTACATCAAGGCTCCACAGGCAATATTTTTATTCATGTAAACTTGATCATGTGGCAGTTGTGCCATGATCGTATTCATACTCAAGATTGAGATGAATACACACAGTAAAGTATGTTTCATTATGCTTAATTAAATTGAAATACAACAAACAGGAAAGAAGGGGAATTTCTTTCAAGCTATTTTTTCAGAAATAATTAAGCCTGCCGGGGAGGTGAAAATAAGGCATCCTGGAATGAGGATGTCTTTAATGAAGAATGATTCGGTGTTGCGATGTGTTCAGTAGGCCATTCTAAGATATAGAATACCCATGCGCCACCAGATTGACAATATTCTTTGACAAGTGTCTGAATTAATTTAGTTTTTGAAGGAGCCTTGTCAGGTTGATCATTTAAATGTTCATTGACCAAATCAGCTAAATCCAAAAATTGATCACGAGCATTTTTATCATTGACTACGCGTGTATACAAGGTATCATTCTCTATCTTTTGGTCTAACATTTGATAGAAATCATCACCTTGTTGCAATGATCCTGATACTTCTTGAGGAATCTCCCGATTGCTTGGATAGGGCAAGGAGATAGGGATTTTTACCATGTAAGAATCGCTGCTGGGCTCATTACTTACAAATTCGGTATCTGAATTAGCCACATAACGTAAAGCAAATCCACCTGCCTGATAGAGGAGGACAAACAATAACAATATGGAGGCTAGCCTTTTCATGAATTCGCAAAACTAGCATAAACTTGCATAATTCCAACTATTTATTGGGATTTTGTGCTATGGAATATGCAGCAGGTCAATTTTTTTCAGCAAAACGAAAGAAATTGGGCCAATATTTTTTTTATTTCAAAGGTTTATCGTAATATTACGATTGATATGGGAGCAAGTAAAATTATTGATTATACCGAAGAGCAAATTTTAGTAGCAAAATATGCTAAAGCTTTATCGCATCCAGCACGTATGGCCATCATGCAGCTATTGTTGACAAAACAATCTTGCATATGTGGTGATATTGTAGATGAATTGCCAATTTCTCAGTCGACCGTTTCTCAACATTTGAAAGAATTGAAAGAAGCGGGTTTGATTCGAGGGCAAATTGATGGTGTATCCATTTGTTATTGTATCAATGAGTCTGAATGGGCCAAATTAACAGAATTGCTAGGTCATTTTTTTGAAAAGCGACATGTGAAAACAAGTAGCTGTTGCTAATTTTTTTGTTTAAATCCATCGTAAAATTACGATTAATCCAAATCAATAATACCATGAAAACAGAGCAAGAATTAAAAGAAATTGTGAAACAAAAATATGGCGAGATCGCCATGCAAGGAAAAGAAGAAAATATGGCTTCTTGTTGTGGAGCTGGCGGATGTTCTACAGAAGTGTATAATATTATGTCGGAAGACTATAGTACACTAGAGGGATATAATGTTGATGCTGATTTAGGTTTAGGGTGTGGATTGCCAACGCAATTTGCTAAAATGAAAGAGGGGGATGTCGTAGTGGATTTGGGCAGTGGTGCTGGAAATGATTGTTTCATAGCGCGACATGAAGTAGGGGAATCGGGAAAGGTGATTGGAGTAGATTTTACTCCACAAATGATTGAAAGAGCACGTATCAATGCTGAGATTAGGGGATTTAATAATGTGGAATTTCGTCAGGGAGATATAGAAAACATGCCAATTTCAGCCAATGTTGCGGATGTAATCGTCAGTAATTGTGTATTGAATTTGGTGCCTAATAAAGCGGGAGTATTTCAAGATATTTTCAGGGTGTTAAAACCAGGAGGACATTTTAGTATATCTGATGTGGTGCTGATTGGTGAATTGCCATCTGGACTTCAAAAAGATGCAGAAATGTATGCCGGTTGTGTGGCAGGGGCTATTCAGAAGGATGAATATATGCAATTAATTCAGACTAGTGGATTTGTGAATGTGCAAATTCAAAAGGAAAAGCCTATCGTCATACCAAATGATATTTTGAGTCATTATTTGAGTGCTCAAGAGATTGAGGAATTCAATTCAGGTAAAACGGGAATATTTTCTATTTCAGTTTTTGCTCAAAAACCAAGTGATGAGAATGCCTGTAAGCCAGGTTCAGGTTGTTGCTAATATCAAAGATCATGAAAACAAAGACAGAGGTATTACTAGATTTGTGGATCGAGTCAAGGACGCGTTTCACTAAATTGCTAGATGGAATTTCAGAAGCGGATTTAGCTAAAAAATTGGGTAATTCGCCAAATTCAGCTGGATTTTTGATCCGTCATATTGGTGATGTTGAATTGCTTTTTGCTAAAAATGTGTTTGGTGATTCTTCGGTAAAAGTGGTAGCTAAAACAGTGATAGATCAACGTGATTCTGGTGAATGGACGAATTTAGATGAGCTTAAAAATTATGTAGTGGGTTCATTTGAAAAGTTACACTCCATTGTCTCACAGCAAGTAGAAGAAGATTGGGAGCAAGTTATTTCTACTAAAGAATTTGGGACAAAATCTAAATCAGAGGCTTTTGGACGTATAGTTTCACATACAGCTTATCATGCTGGGCAATTAGCCATTGTATTGAAATATGGTCAATGATGATTAGTTATGAAGCAAGTTAAGCTAGGTTTACGGGAGAATTGGAAGCAGTTTAGTTTACTGGTGCTTATCAATGCCTTTGTCGGAGGTATGGTGGGATTAGAACGTTCCATTTTACCTAAATTGGCAGAAGAAGAATTCGCTTTAGCGGCAAAAACAGCTATACTTTCTTTTATCATTGTCTTTGGAGTTGTTAAGGCATTGTCTAATTATTTTGCTGGAAGTTTAGCCAATCGAATGGGTCGTAAAAATCTATTGGTTATTGGATGGATTATGGCCATACCAATACCATTTTTACTCATTTATGCACCCAATTGGAATTGGGTGATTTTAGCCAATGTTTTTCTCGGGATAAATCAAGGTTTAGCTTGGAGCTCTACGGTGGTGATGAAGATTGATTTGGTAGGGGATAAACAACGTGGCTTAGCCATGGGAATTAATGAATCTGCTGGTTATTTGGCCGTAGCCTTATTTGCATTTTTGTCTGGATATTTGGCTAATCAGTTTGGCCTGCGTCCATATCCATTTTACCTAGGTATCGTATTGGTTATTTTGGGCTTATTAGGGAGCTATTTTTTCATTCAGGATACGAGGCAACATGTCATACAAGAAGAGCAGCATAATCGAATTCCACGTTTGAAAAATATCTTCTTAGAGACAACTTGGAAGAATAGAAATTTAGGCTCGGTAACCCAAGCTGGTTTGATTAATAATTTAAATGATGGCATGGTTTGGGGTATTTTGCCCATCCTATTGGCGAGCAAGAACTTTCGATTACAAGAGATTGGATTGATTACAGCGATTTATCCTGCTATTTGGGGTTTAGGTCAATTACTAACAGGAAAAATGTCGGATAAATTTTGCAAAAAAGACATGCTATTTGTTGGAATGTTATTGCAAGGAATCGCATTAATGCTATTGATTTGGGCAGAAACTTCGTTTGAATTTATGGGAATTTCTGCTTTGCTAGGTTGGGGGACAGCTATGGTATATCCTACTTTTTTGGCTACTCTGGCGGAGAATACACATCCTTTAGATCGGGCTAAGAGTATGGGAATTTTCAGGTTATGGAGAGATTTGGGATATGCCATTGGAGCTTTAATGACAGGAATACTAGCGGACTATTTTGGGATACTCTTTGCGATTATTTTTATTGGACTATTGACTTGTTTGTCGGCAATCATCATAAAAATTCGAATGCGTTGCGGAGAAGGAGATTCTGTCAAAATTTGGGACTGGATTATTGGGAAGGAAGTTAAATCTACGTGTACCCATTCACATTTGATTGTTCAGCCATTGGAAAAATTGGCTTTTTGAAATGGATATCCTATTTTTTCAGAAAGTGTTGCTTGATGTACTTACTTGTATAACCAACCCGTTGACCTATTTTTTCAATAGGAACTTGTTTGCTTTTCAGGTCTAGCACAATTTCTTTCTTGATCTCTTTGATTAATTCCAAAGTGTTTTTATTGTGTTTTTTTAATACCCGATTTAAGTGAACGCGAGAAATTTGGTAGTATTCGGCAATGCTTTCAACACTGATTAACTGCTCATTTTTTAGCATATCTTCCCGAATTCTTTCAGGGGTAATTTCCACTTTTGGTGTTTTGTAATTTTCAGGAATTCCTTTATTTCTATTTCGAATAAATACCGCACTGCCAACAATGACAACAAGGGTGAATCCTAAGGCGATGATTAAAGAAGCGTCTACTTTGCTTTCATCAATAATTTCTGGTTCTAAACTAGGTAAAACTTCATTGATTAGCTGAGGAAGGTTGATGACATAAAGGCCTTCAGTGGATCCAGCATATACGTTTTGATTCCAGTTGCTTAATGCCCTTTTATTGAATTCTACATTTTCAATAATTTGAAATACCTCTTTATCTTGTGTATAAAGGAATAGACCCTCAAAGCTGGTGAAAAGGATGTTGTTTCCAATAAATATGGATTGAATGATGTGCTTGTGGCGAAATAGAAGTTGGTTTTTTTTTGTTTTTAAATTGAATTCATAAAGGCCATCATTACACGATAGGATGATTTGCTCTCCTTTGATGGTGATATCATAAATGGAAGATCCAATGTGTATGGATTCAATTTTTCTTTGAACCATATCATACAGATATAATTTCCCATTGGCGTTACCAAGCAAAAGTAAGTTGCCCAAATTTTCCATATCGTGAAACTGGGAAGAATGGGTAATGATTTTATTTACCTGGTAATTTTTTAAGTTAATGGTTCCAATAGCATCCGTCGATTGAAAATATGTGACATTCCCAATGGGTAATAATTTTTTAAAATGGAGGATATCCGTTTTTAGAGGTAATCGGACCCACTGATTATTCATTAATTGATAAATGGGATCAGAGTTCAGGTAATATTGATTATTAATTTTATTCGTTTCCCCACTAGAGAAATTTGCTCCTGGGATGGGTTTGTTAGAATACACCTCGGCGACAGAATCAATAAATATCCCTGAATAAGTAGCAATGATTCTGACGCGATCATCGTGGTATATATGTCGAATGGATTTACCTCGATGTTGTATGGAATAAAATTTATGAATTCTATATTCTAGCAGAATTCCATTGTAAGCCAAAAAATACAGGTCTCCAATGGAGGCTTCCGTCATATTATACTGATCATAACCAGGTAATAAATTGGCAATGGAACGGTGGTTGACTTGATGGCTTTCGGGAAACTGCAAGGTACTATAGGTTCCGAAAATGTCTTGGTTGTCAGTTTTACTAATCCAAGTAAAGCGATCGTTGTCTTTGGGGGTAAATTTCAAATCATCAAAACGCCCTGAATGAAATTTATATAAATGATTATCAGTCCTGACGATTAAATTTCGTCCATCTCCATCAATGTTCGTGATTTTTTCAGGTAAAGAATATGTTTTAACCAAAATGGTGTCTTGAGCATATGTTTGTAAGGCCATCAATAGGCTACAAAGGATCAAAGAAAGGCCCTTGGAAATTGTTTTAATGATCAAGAGTGATTTTCGGCTCATATCTCCAAAAGAATCAGATTATTCGCTAAATGTAACATTATTTTACTTTTTAGTAACAATATGAACTTATTTAATACGTCTAATTAAAGAAAAATTTACGCTGAATAGTTAATTTTGTAATTCAGTTTAGTGCATCAAAGATTTTTAAAAGTAAAAATAGATTGCATAAAAGTAGATTGTATGTCTGAATGGGTGCAAATCCAGTCTTTCATGAAAATTTGATTAATTATTAGAGAAATAAGTAGAACACGGGTATTTAAAGCCTAGACTTTTATCAAGCCTAGGCTTTTTTGTTGCCTTTACTTTTGGCATTTACTTAGATTGATATACGTGTACCTTTGAATGCATGGTATATAAGCGGAATCCTTGACTATCTGGGACAATAATATTACTGGATTCATTATTTCCTATGATAGGATTTTGAGGGTATTTTGTCCAATGAATGAGGTCTTTGGAAACAGCAACATTACTTGACCATTCTCTCCAGTCTTTGAAGGCTGTGGCATGATAATATGCATAATAGTATCCATGGTAAAAAATGACTTGGTTCATGGCCACACCGAATTTGTCATAGGGTTCAGGCCCCATTTCTAATACAGGTTGATCCTGAACATTGACCCAGTCGATGAGGTTACTTGATTTGGCTAACCAAACCCCCAGATCATCTCTTTCATAGAATAAATAATAGGTATCATCCACTGCAATAACACAAGGTGTCCCAAAGGCACCTTTTTCTATGGCCTGTCCATTCGTTTTAAGAATCCTTAGATTCCCTAATTCTTGCCAATCGGTTTTGTTTTTTGATACGAGTAGATGGGTGGTATCTCCTTTTCCTTCGGCAAACATGTAATAATTTTTGCCTTTTTTAATGACGAAGACATCTTCAATCCATTGTTGAGGATTGATAGGATTGTTTGCATGTCTTTTCCAATCTAAACCATTCTTAGAAGTGGCATATCCCAAATTCTTGATTGGACTTGATTTAGAATATCCAGTATACCATAAGTGATATCCGTCCTTTTCCTTTAAGATATATCCTCGTTCACGAATTTGTTGATCCCAAGTTTGGGAACCTGTACCAGAAAATACGGCTTCTTTGATTAGAGGTTTAAATTTGACTAATACATCTGGAAAGAGTGTTTGACTTTGTGCAGGGAATAGATGAAGAACAATTGCCAAACAAAAGACCATAGAGATATAATGTTTCATGATATGGGTTGGTTTAGAGAAAGGATACGATATGAACAGGGGAGGAAATTAATCAAAGATAAAAATCAAAAAAAGTCACTTGAATCTCAGGTGACTTTTTTGCATTACACTTCATCAACAAACTAAATTCTTACTAATTAATACTCTCAAATTAGATAGATTCTTCTTAATTCACAATAGCTAATGGGAGAACATCGACGTCCTAACGATTATTTTTTATGAAAATTGTTAAATATGCTCACAGATTAATAGCAATAACACATTTTCTTTAAAATTATGTAGAAAATGAGTCATTAAAAAGGCCTACTTATTAAGTAGGCCTTTATTTTTACCATCCTGAATTTTGCCCTAGTTTGGGGTTAGTAATTAAATCTCCAGCGGGAATAGGGTATAAATAATGTTTGTTTTCCCATTTCCTTGGAATGTTATTGAACCAAGTTAATTCTCCCGAAGTACCATTAGAAAGTAATTGTGGATTAGCTTTTCCACTGATTAATGGAGTTACTTCTACATAGGTTACACCAGATACTTTGGTTGGGAGTTTTTGATAGAAAGCCACATCCAATTTTCCGTCTTCATTTAAGTCCATCGGCGTGTCTAAACTAGGAACATACATGCCATTCCATTCCATTTGCATAAGTTCTCCTCTTCTCCATCGCACGATATCGTCAAAACGAAAACCTTCTAAGCATAATTCAATCCCTCTTTCTCGGCGTACCTCTAGAATTATTGGGTCAGAAATGGCAGGGAAATACGTCGTTTGAAGGTAGGTATCAATAGCCTTGGGTAAGGTATTTGTTCCGCCCGTGATACCAGCTCTCTTTCTCAATAAGCCTATCGTCGCGGCCCAATCGGCATCTGTTAAAGAGCCTAGTTCGGCTTTTGCTTCAGCATAGTTCAGTAATACTTCCGCATATCGGATAATGGATACTGAGTTGATGTTCAAATCTCGGGTATCATAATACATGTCGTCCAAAGCCCATTTTATTGGCTGATAACCTGTAAATGTGTACGAGAATAGAGGTGGCGCCGCTTCCAAAACTCCATTGTTTAGGCGTTTGTAATCTCCAGAACGAATCGTTTGTTGTAAACGTTTATCTCTCCCTTTCACCTCATCTTTAAAAAGCATGGTTTTGTAAGCAGGATTATTGGTGAAAGGGGTTCCATCAATGTTCAAGTAGGTATTGATGAATGATCTAATGAAGTTTGCCTTATCACCATAAGTTCCTGATGTCCAATACCAGTTACCATCATTTAGGTTGTTTAATGCCAAATCACAAACGGCTGAAAGTATCACTTCTGTAGCCACCGGTGCAGGATTGATGAACACCTGTCGATATGATTTATCTACTCCAGCACCATCGTATAATTTATACCCTGCTTCATCCATAACTACCTTAGCTGCGGCTGCAGCTTGTGTTAATAGGTTGGCAGAACTAGAGCTTAAATTTAGGTTCGTATGGTATTTTCTTAATGTGCCTTCATATAGACAAACACGTGATTTGAAAGCAAATGCAGCATATTTTGTTACCAAACTACGGGTACCTTCAGTTTTAGCTGTGATATTGGCACATGCAAAATTCAAGTCAGCGATGACAGAATCCATCACCATCACACGAGAATCTCGACCTTTGTTCAATAGCTCAGTATCCGATACATCCAATGGTTTATTGATCCAAGGGACGTCTCCAAACCGTTTTACTTTTTCATAATAAAACCATGCTCGGAAGAATCGAGCAATTCCAATGTAGTTATTTCTAACAGCTAAGGGAACCTTGGGGTCATTGCAGTTTTTAATGAAATAGTTGATATTTCTCAAATCTGACCAAGACCATCCTGAACTCACCTCTGCACTAAAGTTTCCTGGAGTGATGAAAGGTGGGGTGTCTTTTCTAGCTAAATAGTCCGACATAGCATCGGCACGATGTAAGTTTTTACCATTCATCATATTGTAAAATGAATTGGTATATAAAATTAGGCCGCTTTCGCTACTGAAGATTGGGCCCTTGGTGGTGGTTGCCTCTGGAATTTCTTCCAAACTACATCCTAAAAATAAGCTGGATGTGAAAAGTAGGCAGAAGATATAGTTAAGTTTCATGATCTTATGTTAAAATTTTAAGGTTGTTTTACCTGCAGAGAATGTCTTTTTGATTCTAAGCTCATTAAAATGTAATAGATAAACCAAGTGTTACACTTTTCATTAATGGATAGTTATAACCATCACCTGAGTTTCCTCCTGGAGAGAACACTTGATCGGATGCTACAGCATTTTCAACATCTATATCACGAGTAATTTTAAATAGTGGGGAAGCTGTCCAAATGTTTTCAGCAGAAACATATACTCTAGCAGCGGTTGACCCAATTTTGGAAGCTAGCTGACTAGGTAAATTATATCCGATTTGAATATTTTTCAATCGGATATAACGAACATCTTGCATGTATTTTGTCTGAGGTGCTGATAATGTTCCGTTCGCATTACTAGCTATACGCGATACATATCTTGGGAAATAAGCATTGACATTATCTTCTTTCCAAATATTGCCTAACTGACTTTTTGGAATACCACCGTATGGTCTATTGTATTGTCCCCAAAACAAATTCGCCTCTCTACTTGGATACCAATCTTGCTGTCCTACACCTTGGAAAAATGCAGAGAAAAAGAAATTTTTCCAATCTGCGCCTAACATGATTCCGTATGTATAACGCGGAGTTGTGTTTCCAATAATGGATCTGTCTCCAGGATTACTCACTCGGCTAGTGCCAGGAGTAATATTGCCATCTCCATTTGAATCAACAAATTTGATATCACCAGGGTACCACACACCACTGTTAGCGCTGCGGAACAAATCTTGTTTAGCACTATTTTTAACGTCATCTGCTGAGGTAAAATATCCAGCGGTGGTATAACCCCAAATTTCACCCATTACCTGACCTTCATAAAAATCACTTAGTAATTTTTGAGGGTTATTGTATTTTTTAATAACAGCTGTATAGTCAGATAAGGTTAATCGAACGTTGAATTTTAATGGACTGGAAGCTACGTTTACTTGGTCATTATACGAAAGGAGCATTTCCCAACCTTTTGTTTCCAGGTCGGCATAGTTACCTTTTGGTGACGAAGCACCAAATACAGCAGGTAAGGTTAATCCTACAGTAAACATATCGGTGGTTGTTCTGATATAAGCGTCTGCATTGAAGTGCAATCGATTATTTAACATGGAAAGGTCAATACCGATGTTTTTGGTAGTAGCTGTTTCCCAAGTTAAGCCCTCTGGAATAACCGTTGGGTTTGTGGTAAATTGTGGTCTTTGACCATTCAAAACCAATCCCGATTGAGCAATATTAAACTGCTCTAAATAGGCATAGGAATTGATATTTCCATTACCTAATGAACCATATGAAGCTCTTAATTTAAAATCAGTAATTAATTTCTCTGGCACATTCCAAAATGCTTCCTTGGAAAGTCTCCATCCCAATGAATAAGAAGGGAAGAAGGCAAAACGTTGGTTACTTGGAAATTTAGATGAGCCATCATATCGAGCATTTACTTCCAAAAGATATCGGTCTTTGAACGAGTAGTTTAAGCGAGAGAATCCTCCCATGATTTTCCAAACTTCCCAACCGCCACTGGTGGTAATGGATTGACCTAAAGCTAGGTTTATATCATTAGCACCTTCAAAGATTAATCCATTTCTTTGGGCAGATAATCTTTTAAATCTAGATTCTTCATAATTGTAACCTGCCATCACTTTTAAGTAGTGATCTTCATGGAAGGTATTTTCATATTCTGTATACAGGTTGGTTGTCATGTAGGTTGTCTCCCTGTAAACATCGTTGATGTAATTGGTGGTTGTTCCCACATAGGAAATCACGCCTGGCTTTACACTATATGGAACGGGCACAGCCTTCGTTCTATCATTGTTGTCCGTGGTTTGAATCGTGACATCACCTTTTACACGTAATTTATTTTTGAAAAAATCAGCAGCAAAACCTGTGGTATTTCTAAATACACGCTTGTCGTTGTCGATGCCATTTTTTCCGTAATAGAAATCTCCAATATTATAAGCTGCAGAAAAAGACAGTGTACCATCTGGGTTTAACATGGGTGAAATTGGGTGTCCTTCATCCGCGATATTTCTCCAGATACCTCCACCTTCACCTACGTTGAGTGGGTTATGGTATTTCATGTTCGAGAATTGCGTGAAGTTGGTCACTTTTAACCAAGGATACAGTTGAACGCTTCCTTTTCCTGAGAAATTCAACATTTGGTAATCGTCGGAATTATATCGGAATAAACCATCCTGACCGTAATAGCGCCCCGTTAATAAATAGCTTGCCTTATCGCTACTACCCGAGATGCTTAGATTATGTTCTTTAGAGGTTGTAACCTTTTTATATAAATTTCCATAGTAATCCGTACTTCCATAATAGACGTATTCTCCTGTTACTGGATCAATTTCATAATCAGGTAATCCTCCAACCTCTTTTCTACGTTTAAATTCATTCAAGTAGGCTTGAGAAAACTTTAATGTTTTATTGACGTTTTGTGGAAAACTACCTTGAAAATTAACAAATGACTCGGCAAACATGGAGGCAAATGTGTAGCCATCTGTAACTAGCTCAGGAACCGCAATGGGGTTTTTTAAGGAATAATTAGAGGAATAGGTAACCGAAGTTTTTCCTTTAGTTGGATTTTTGGTGGTGATTAATACTACCCCAAATACGCCTCTAGCTCCGTAAATGGAAGCAGATGCGGCATCTTTCAACAAGGTTATTGTGGCGATGTCATTGGGATTTAATAAACTAGGATCTCCTTCCACGTTATCAATTAAAACCAATGCATTTCCTCCTTGTCCAATGGAAGTGGTACCACGGATATTAAAACTAGGTGCTTGATTTGGCTTTCCATCTCCCATCTTGATATTTAAGTTGGGCATAACACCTTGAAGGCCTTGATTTAAATTGGTTAAAGGTCGGTTATCAAATACCTCACTACTGACTTGGTCTACGGCTCCAGTTAGATTGGCCTTTTTCTGGCTACCATAACCTACCACTACCACTTCTGTCAATAATTTGGTATCTACTTTTAACTTTACCGTTAGATTGGCTTGGCTTCCTACTTCAATTTCTTGCGGGATATAACCAACAAAAGAGAAAGCTAATATGGATTTTTCATTGTCAACATTGATTTTGAAATTACCATTGATATCAGTAGTCGTTCCACGTGTACTACCTTTTTGAGTAACCGATACTCCCGGAATCGGAGCACCATTTTCTTCTGTAACTTTCCCTGTGACTGATTTGTCAATAAACGAGACGTTACTGGCCTGAGTGGAGTGGACAATTCCACATAGCAGGGCAAAATAGAGAATGTACATTCTCAGGTACGAGACATGTTGTCTCATGGTCTGATTTTTTTTCATAGAGTATAATTGTTAGGTTGATTGGATACTTTCAGATCCTCCAGATTGGAGAATTGAAGGAAGGAGTTAGTTATTATAGTTGGTGTAATGAATAGATTATAGAATCCAAATTACAGATAAATAGTAAAATACAAAGATTAATTAGGATATATTTATTTTTAGGCATCTGAATATGGGTATTTTCGGCAAATATGCCACCATAATTTAAGTTGGAGGGAAGTAGCATATTAAGGATTGATAAAATTTCGATTTCAAATAAATCTTTGTTTGTCGGATTTTTATTCATGTACATTAAGTTTTAATAGCTAGCAAACCGTGTAAATTCGTTATATAAATCATACGAGCTATGTCAAATATTCAATTGATTATCGAAGAGCGGGCTGCTAATATTGGTAATTTTATGGTTGGGCGATTATTACCTTTTCGTCAAAAAAGAATGATTGGGCCTTTTTCATTTATTGACCACATGGGGCCAACCAAGTTAAGTGAAAGGGAGAATTTAGATGTGTTGTCGCATCCCCATATTGGTTTATCAACCTTGACTTATCTATTTGAAGGGAGTATTATGCACCGTGATACCCTAGGTTCTGCTTTAGAGATTAAACCTGGGGAAGTAAATTGGATGACTGCTGGTAAAGGGATAGTGCATTCGGAAAAGACCCCAGAACATTTACGTCATTCTGATAAGGTTTTGCATGGTTTACAGATTTGGGTAGCATTGCCCAAAGAACTGGAGCAGATGGAGCCCTCTTTTGTGCATATTGGCAAAGAGGAATTACCTACTTGGAATGAAGGAGAAACTCAATTTACCTTGATTGCTGGAAAAGCCTTTGGTCGAGAATCAGACGTGCCTGTTTATAGTCCTTTGTACATGATCGAAGTGAAGAGTAAGGAGAAAACGGAATTATCCTTGGGAGATCAGCTATTTGGAGAATCGGGAATATATATCTTGGAGGGAGGCATTGAAGAAGAAGGGAATACATTTGGTCCAAAGCAATTGTTGGTTGCCCAAGACCATAGCTTATGTACTTTTACGATGGAAGCGAATAGCACCATTTATATATTTGGAGGAGATCCTTTTCCTGAGGAGCGCTTTATCAATTGGAATTTTGTTTCAAGTGATAAGTCTTTAATTGATAAAGCGAAAGACGATTGGATTAATCGACGTTTTGATAAAATTCAAGGAGAGGAAAATGAATATGTGCCCTATCCAAGTTTAAGCAATAGATAAGTCATGGGGAAAATTACATCGCATTTACGAAATACACTTTATCAAGTGGAGATTCAAAGTGAATCAGGAAATCAAATTGTTGCAGATGAGCCGATTGAACTCGGTGGAGGGAATTTGGGCTTTTCCCCAGATGAATTGGTCCGAGCAGCTTTAGCAGCATGTACTTCTGCTACTTTACGTATGTATGCTGATCGCAAAGGGTGGGATTTGCAAGACGTGAATTTAGAATTAGATTTTATCTGGGATAAAGAACTTAGCAAAACAACGATTCATCGAAATATTCATTTATCTGGAAACTTGGACGAGGCTCAAAAAGAAAGGCTTCTAAACATTGCAAACATGTGTCCTATTCACAAAGTATATAGTAATCCCATTGAAATCATTAGCAGTTTGAAATAAACTTACAGTAGTTGACCCCAAATTTGACCTTGGTTTTCCCAAACGATGAAAGCCTTTTGATGGTTAAGGGATTTCATAATAGGAAAGCGGCCCTGTCCCAAGGACTTAGGCGTGTCCGAAGCATTTGATTTTAGCCATATTTGACCCTGATGATTCCAGACCATCCACTGGCCAGATGATAATATGGTGGTAGAAGCATTTTTACCAGGACCAATGAGCTTTTCTTCTCCTTGAACTCCAGAAGTATAAAGATTTTCTGCTCTACGCCAGACGGTAGCAATTTCCCCTGTGGATGTCCAGCTTAGACTCCCTCCATCCATGGGACAAGCCTCCAAAACCCAAGTTCCCAAGCCTAATTTCTTAGCTTGATTATAACTTTTTCCTCCATTTTGAGATTCAATTACATACATATCGCGAGAACCTTTTAACCAATTTCGAAACATGATTGCAATATGACCGTCATTCATGATGATATTGGGTTGGCAGCATTCACAAATATTTGATTCGGGAGAGGCATAGACCAGTTGGTTCTTTTGCCAAGTTTTTCCTCCATCCAAAGAAGTGCTGGACATTAAGTTGTTTTTTCGATTCAATCTTAAATCCAACCAAATGACAGTGAATTGATTTTTTTGATTGGCGGCAATGGCATTAAATCCTTCTTTTGCCATATCTGGAATATCATTCACTTGATTTTTTAACCAGGCTCCCGTATTTGTTTTTCTAAAGGCGTATACATTTCCTTTTTTATCTATGGCAGTAATGATGGTTTCTGAATTTGAACTTGCAATTCTGGGACCACGAGATGCTCCAAGATGTAATCCAACTAAGGAATCAACTAAACTAGGCTCAGAAAAATGGGCACCCTGATCAGTAGAAAAGGAATAAAACAGTTTATTTTTTTGGCCGAATACTAGTTCTATTTTACCTGATTTTCCCAGGCAAAAATCAGGTTGTTGACCATTAATATTGAATAAAGATGATTGAGCAAAAGCAATTGGACTAATTAATAAGCAAAATAGGAATTTGAGCATCATTTGTAGGAGTAGAGTTTAACAAAGAAAATCCATTTGATGTAAAATAGCTAGATGTGGGCTAAATGATTGATATTAATTTAATACTTTTAAAGCTTGAAGCTAGCATAAATCAACAATCAACATGAGAAAAACATCTTTACTACTTGTCGGCCTACTATGTTCTATTTCAGCCTTAGGGCAATCAATCGACAAAATCATCCATGTCAAAGAAGTGGAGCGTATCGAGCGTTATTTAGCTTCGGACGAATTAGCGGGGAGAAAGCCATTTACGCCGGGAATAGAGAAAGCAGCGCAATTTATTTCAGATGAATTTGCTAAATCAAAATTAAAGACTTGGGGGAACTCAGCTAGTTATTTACAAACATTTCAAGTGTATAAACCCACATTGAAGTCGATCAAAGCGAGTTTAAATGGGGAAGTTATTGATTCCAAAAAAGTTGTTGTCATTGGAAAAGAATCGAAAACCATCATACAAGAATCGTCTTCTTATGCGCAAGCCACAATAGCCAAAGGAGAAAACTTCTTTCAATCAGCCTATCGTTTTATTTCGGGTAAAACACCAACCGTAGTTTGGGTAGATGAAGATTTTGCCAATTTGTTTACTCGCTTGAGTAACCGCAATATATTAAGAGGGAATCAAGTGAATGTGGCCTTTATTTTATCGAGTAAAGCGGCTGATAAATTCTCTATTGAAGTAGAAAATGAAATCACTCCTATGTCCTTGAGCAATGTGGTGGGTATTATTCCAGGTAAATCATTAGCCAATGAATATGTCATTTTTTCGGGTCATTATGATCACCTTGGGGTGATGCCCAACCGAGCGGTTAAAGGAGATTCCATTTACAATGGGGCCAATGATGATGCTGCTGGAACTACTGGAATGATGATGTTAGCTAAGTATTTTAAGAAGTGGAATAAAAATGAACGTACGTTGGTTTTTGCTGCTTTTACAGCGGAGGAAAGTGGAGGATTTGGGGCAAGCTATTTTTCTGAGCAATTTGATCCAGCTTCAGTAAAAGCTATGTTCAATTTAGAAATGATTGGGACTGAAAGTAAGTGGGGTAAAAATAGTGCATATATCACGGGATTTGAGAAAACTGATATGGGGGCAATTTTACAAAAAAATCTGGAAGGAACGGGCTTTACTTTTCACCCAGATCCCTACACGGATCAAAATTTGTTCTATCGCTCAGACAATGCTACCTTGGCTAGATTAGGTGTGCCAGCACATACCATTTCCACTTCTAAAATGGACAATGAACCTAATTACCACAAACCTAGTGACCAAATCGAAACGTTAGATTTGGAGAATATGACAGCCATCATTAAGTCCATCGCTTTTAGTGCACAAACAATCATTTCTGGGAAAGATACACCAAGTCGCGTAGATACTTCCCAATTGAAATAGACCTTGAACCATAAACCTTAATAATGAAAATTACTTACGTTAAAAATTATGCAGAGCTGAGTGAACTAGCCAGTAGAAGTATTATTCAATCTGTTCAAGAAAAACCCAATTTGCTTTTTTGTGCTGCCACGGGGGGCTCACCTACGGGGATGTATACCCAAATGCATCAAGCCCATGTGGCTAATCCATCCTTGTTTTCGGATATGCGTACCATCAAAATGGATGAATGGGGTATTATTCCATCCGAGCATCCAGATTCTTGTGAAAGCTATTTGAAAAAGCATTTGTTAGGCCCTTTGGAGATATCCGATGATCGCTATTTCAGTTTCGATACTAATTTGAAAGAGTATCAGGCTGAATGTGATCGAGTTCAAGCTTACATTGAACAAGAAGGGCCCATGGATATTTGTATTTTAGGCTTGGGGAAAAATGGGCATATTGCTTTTAATGAGCCAGGAGAGTATTTGCAGGCTTCATTCCATAAAGCTATTTTAGCAGAGTCAACCATTCAGCATGATCCAGCATTATCTCAAGGAGCGGAACCCGCATTTGGCCTATGTGTTGGTATGGAAGGGATTTTACAAGCTAAAAAAATCATTTTCTTGATTACAGGGAAGGGAAAGCAGGAAGCATTTAAAACCATCATGGAAAAGAAAATCACGACACACTGTCCAGCTTCTTTTTTGTGGATGCATCCTAATGTAGAATGTTATGTAGATCAAGAAGCAATTTAATGAATGACACCAATTCATCTTGTTGGATGAATCAACCTATTTAATAATTTGACCATGGAAATAGTACAAGCCATAGGAGATTGGATCCTTGGATTTTTTGGATTTGACAATCTAATGGAATTTCTCCAAAACAAGACTTTTGCCGACTTTTTGACATACGACGGCATCAAAGTATTGATTAGACCTTTGTTTCCCATTACCCTAGTATTGGAATTAGTTCGAGGATTGCTTTTCAAAAGCTTTGGTTTGAGCAACTATAAGATTCCATTTTTTAGTTATGTATTGAATGCCTTCATAGGGAGGTATTTGTCATTAGGAATGACGGCAATATGTATTGGATTTTTTGAACCTAAGGCATTATTTCATGTTTCCTTTACTTGGTATTGGTTTATCTATGGTTATATAGTTTGGGAATTTGCTCATTTTATTTACCATTATTTAGCGCATAAGGTACGATTGTTTTGGTGTTTACATTCCACGCACCATGCGCCAGAAAACATGAATTTGGCGGTTTCTTATGCGCACTTTTTTTTGGAAGGACCGTATGCAGATATCATTCGTGCCAGCATTTGTATTTTGGCGGGACTTCCTCCGGCGATGCTATTTACAATCATGTTCATTGATGGAACTTGGGGAGCATTTATTCATATCGGGGATCATTTGGTCAAAGATGCTCGGATGGGGAAATTGGGTAATTTTATGCTAAGCCCAGCTCATCACCGAGTACATCATGCACGAAATGTTCAGTACATGGACACCAATTTTTGTAATCTTTTAAATATCTGGGATCGAGTATTCAAGACCTATCAACCTGAATTAGATGAGGTGAAAGTGGAATATGGGATTACTCGAGATATGAAACCGAATCATTTTTTAGATGCCTATTTTGGAGAACTAGTGGCTTTGGCTAAAGATGTCTACAGTGCACCTGGGCTGGTGAATAAATTCTTATACATTTTCATGCCACCAGGTTGGAGCCATACGGGTCAGCATAAAACAGCATCAGCAATGAAAAAAGAGGCAGGGATATTTAAGTGATTAGCTCTGCTTTGTTCGGAAAAATAATGTAGGGATGGAAACCAAGATGTAAATGATATTGATGCCAATGATGGCAAATTTCACTCCTGCGAAGCCATTGGTCAGCGTGTAGACCCAAGAGGATTGGGCGCCTGTAAGGGATAGGATCATTCCAGTGTTTTCAAGGATGTCACAAAAGAATGCCAATAATGCCGCATTTTTAAGTAATAATCCAAACTGTCGAACCAATTTGCTCCGATGCCTTTGCGCCAATAGAGCAAGCGTTAGCTGGAAGAAATATGTATAGATGGGAATGTAGAGAAAGTCGATGGCTATATTCCAGCGAAGCGTCTGGATATCCCAATGTTGTACTATTTTTTGAAATAAATCTGCCGTAGGAGCAAATTCTAAATGTATAATCCCCATGGGAGTGAAGCTATTTTTAAGAGCAGCTCCTTGCCATTGCATCAGGTAACTGAATCCCAATAAGAGGGCAAAACTGAATACCCATTTTTGATTTAGTTTCATGAGGATTTGATTTTAAAAGAGCCCATGGACTGGCGGTCTACATGGGCTCTAATGAATCTTTTTTATTTTAGTGACTCTCTAATCTCGATATTGGCTTGTCGGATTTTATCTTCCAATAGTTTAATCACTTTTCTATCGTACGTCATCAATCCATTGACTTCAATTTCCACATCAGTGGTTTGAGTATAAACAGCTGCAGAATAGCCAAATGGGATTAGTTTTTTTAATTTTTCGGCTAAGTCGACATAAGCTTTGGTAGCTTCTTCGCTCGTTTTATATTGAACATATCCCCAATTTCGATTTCCCTCCCAAAGGTGTTGATCTAACACTAATCCGATTCCTCCATATTCTCCCAACACATTGACGCGTTTAGAATCAAATAATCCCATTTTAGGGTCAGGATAATTATGCATGTCTAGCATGTCTCCTACATCATAGTGGTTACCTCCACTAGCTGGATTCACTAAGCGAGAAGGATCATAGTTTTTTGTCCATTCTACCACTTCTGGAGTTTTAAATTGCCCCCATGCTTCATTGAAAGGGACCCATACCACCACACTAGGGTTAGAGAAAGTTAAATCCATGATCTCTTTCCATTCTTTCATGAAGTTTTCTTCTGAGGCTTTGGAGCGAATTAATTCCTTATCATTGAAATAATTCCGAGTTACCCATTTGGGGTCTTTATCTCCACTTGGCATATCTTGCCATACCAAAATCCCTTCCCGATCGCAGTGCGTATACCATCTTGCAGGTTCTACTTTTACGTGTTTTCGGATCATGTTATAGCCAAAATCTTTGGTCTTTTTGATGTCGAATAGTAGCGCTTCATCAGTAGGTGCTGTATATAAACCATCAGGCCACCATCCTTGATCCAATGGCCCCAATTGAAACACATTTTTATTATTTAATTGAAGTCGATGTACGCCATTGGCATCTATTTTAGTAGATATTTTACGCATTCCGACATAGCTTTTCAATTTATCTTTGGCTATACCATTACGAAGAACGGATATTTCTAAGTCATATAAGAAAGGAGATTCTGGACTCCATAATTTGGCATTTGGGATGGCAACTAGAACATCCTGTCCTATGGCCGCTTTGCCTGAAGAAACCAGATTTCCATTATCTAAGACTTTTACTTCGATGATATCAGAAGGAATGGCTCCTTCAATTTTAGATTGAACGTTGATATTTCCGCCATCTATATTGGGAACCGTTTTTAGTTGGCTTATGAAAGTAGACTCTACAGGTTCAAGCCATACAGTTTGCCATATTCCCGTCACAGGAGTGTACCAAATACCTCTCGGGTTATTTACTTGCTTACCGCGAGGTTGGAAGCCTAAATCACTCGGGTCCCAAACTTTGACTACCACTTTTTGAGCTTTATCTTTTTGTAGAAATGGGGTAATGTCAAAACTAAATGAGGTATATCCACCTTGGTGAGTCCCTACTTTAATATCATTGACCCACACGTCGGCTTTCCAGTCTACGGCTCCAAAATGTAAGATGACATTTTTGTTTTTCCAGGTAGCGGGAACCGTAAATGTACGGTGGTACCAGAGTTCTTTTTGGTCACCTACTGTTTTTTGAACGCCAGATAAACTAGATTCTACAGCAAATGGCACCAAGATTTTACCATCAAATTGATTTGGGATATTGCTTCCTTTGTCGATGATGGCATAATCCCACAAACCGTTTAAGTTTTGCCATTGGTCACGAACCATTTGTGGTCTAGGATATTCTGGAAGGGTATTATTGGGGTCTACTTTTTCAGCCCAAGGGCTTTTGATTTTGTTTCCAGCAGGTTTCCAGGTTTGTGCATTCGTGGAAAAAAGCTGCGTAGCCAATATTGCTACAATAAAGAGGTTTTTCATGTTAATGTATAGATTTGAAAAACCTAAGATATTAAAAAGCTAGAGTTCTTGGCTTTTTATGGTAATATATTGCATGAATTAGCTAGCTTTTTGTAGTTCCGACCATACTTTAGGAGTACAGCCTTCTATTTCTTTAAAAGCTTGGAAGAAGCTGTTCTTTGAAGTAAAACCAGCCTCCTTCATTAAGCCTTCTAGTGAATATCGTTTTTCTTTATCTTTCAATATAAGTTCTTTGACGTATTCAATGCGGTATTTGTTTTTGATGGTAGGAAAAGGGGTATTTAAAATTTTATTAAAGCAAAAAGATACATGATGCTGGGGAATATTTAAGGTGACCACGATATCTCGAATGGAAAAGCGGGGATTCAAATAGGGTTTTTCTGTTTCAATGTAGTTTAGTATGATTTGGGATAGTTCAAAAAAGGAATCGTCAACCTCTTGTTCAATTTTTTCCAGATTTGATTTTTTCTTTTTCAATTGGATGAGCTCAAGCTCTTCCCAAGTTAATTTCGGAATACCATACAGCACTCTTGGAAAAAGTAGAATGAGTAAGGGCATGACAAAAGCAATCATGATTAAGATTCTATAATAGGGTAGGTATTCATTTAGATTGCTAAAGTCGTGTTCAGGACTAAACAGAACAATGAAATTTGAGGATAAGAGGATACTCGCTATGAAGGTATTAAATGAGACAAAAATGATGAGCCATTGAAATGTAATACGCCTTTGGATTTCATAAGAATCATTTGAATTGGAATTCTGAGTCCAAGTAGCTTTAATCAACAACAAAATCATCATCCAGGCATAATATACATACAAGAAATTACGGACAAAGTCATTTACTAGGCTAGGAGTAAAGAGGTGAATCTGATTCGTGTAAAGTTCGCCTGGTTGATTGAGTATTTTAGTAACTAAAGCCAGTTTGTCTTGGTATGATTTTAAAAAATAGGGAATCAAACCAATGAGCATATATAGACTTGGAATAAGGTGCCAAATATCTTTTTTGGTAATACCTTCTTGATCAGTAACAGTGTTACGTACATATATATATGCTGCGGGTCCAATCAAGAAAAACAATGGGGAGAAATGTCCATAAAGTATTGCCAATAACCAAGGCAATTGGCTGTCGTACGTAAATAAATAGTATTTTAAACTAATTACTCCGATCAAAAAGTAAAAGATGGACAGGAAAATGATCCCTTTATTCTTCTTTATATTGAAATAAGCAATAATAATAGAAAATAGTAGGGATAAGAATGGTAAGGTTAGGAACATTGAAATGGGAAATAACTAAAATAGAAATTCAATTGCCAATTTTTAAAGTCCACCACGAAGACCTATTATCTCCTAACCGAATAACAGCTAATTTGTTATTCGAAATGGGGAATTCCTTGCAAAAAAATAACTAGTTTAGACTTGGTTATATATTTTAGAACGGGGTTGTTTTTTTAATTGCATTTAAGTTAGATAAGCTTCGCATTAGCTGAATTTGTTTGTTCAAATCCTTTGTCCTAAAATTCAAAATCTGTACCTAAATTATTAGCGGTTGTTTAAAAAGAAAAAATTAATTTTTTAAAATTAGGTATTATTTTTTTAAAAGAAAGAGCTTTTTGAGGTTAAATTTTAAAAAAATAGAGAAAATGCCTAACCATTAACTCAATACTTTTTACGTAATGATGTCATTTATTTCGAGACTAATTAGTATAGAATTTTTAAATTATACCAATAATTACGTTTAAGTTGAAATTTTTATAAGATTTCTCCTACTTTTGAGCTATTGTTTTAGAAAGCAGAATCGTTTGATTCAAATAATTTAAAATGATGCTTCGTTGATGTAATTCTTTATCAGAATTATTAAAATGAAATAGTACGATTAAAGATAGTATACAATTATAGAACACAGGAATGCAAAAAGCCTATCGTTATTAGCGATAGGCTTTTTTATCCTGTGAAAGTCCTTTTATTGACCTTTTTGGTAAATTTCTAGAGCTTCTTTATCGTCATATTGAATCATCTTCTGTTTTAATTGTTTTTTCAAATCGGCAATAATTTGCGCATTTTCTTTTTTATCATAGATGTTGTGTAAATTTTTAGGATCTTTTTTGATATCATACAATTCCCAAAAATCTTTCGGTCCATAGAAGCGAACCAAGGTATATTGAGCTGTTCTTAAACCAAAGTGAGGATAGACATGATGCGGCTGTGGGTATTCATAGTAGTGATAATAGGATTCATTCTTCCAGTTTTTTCCATGACCTTTGAGAACAGGCAAAAAGGACTTTCCTTGAATTTCTGTTGGGACCTTCGTTTGAGCAATATCTAGTAAAGTTGGAGCCCAATCCACATTGGATACCACCTGACTTACTTTAGTTCCGGGTTTGATGGTGCCAGGATAGCGAATGACAAAGGGAGTCTTTAACGATTCTTCATATATGAAGCGTTTATCAAACCAACCATGTTCTCCTAAATAGAATCCTTGATCCGAAGTATATACTACAACGGTATTTTTGGCTAAGCCCGTTTTGTCTAGATAATCTAATAATTCACCAATGTTTCTATCTAGTGAATTGGCTGTTGAAAGATAGTCTTTCATATAGCGCTGGTATTTCCATTCAGCCAAGGCTCTTCCACTGAGTTTTTTCTCTTCAAACTCTTTACTTATTTTATTTTCATAGTAGTCATAAAATGGCGGTCTTTGCTCAGGAGTAAATCGATTGAAATTTCCCCCATCTCCATTGCCTTCATATTTACCATGGATTTTTAAATCTTGACTTAAAATCATGGTTTTATCGATTGTCATATCTTGGTCAGCGGCTGCCAATCTTCCAGCATAATTATCATAGAAAGTATCGGGTATTGGGAAAGTCACATCATCATATGCACCTAAATCTTGAATATCGGGAAGCCAAGAACGGTGAGTAGCTTTATGTCCAACGACCATGAAAAATGGTTTGTTCGTGTCACGCTGGTTTAACCATTCTTTCGATAACTGAGTAATGACATTGGTGACATAACCTTCTCGACGAGTAGTTTTATTTTGACTATCCACAAAATCCGAATTATAATAGCTGCCATGTCCCGGAAGGATGTTCAAATAGTCAAAACCATGAGGTAATGTGCCTAAGTGCATTTTCCCCACCCAGGCTGTTTGATATCCATTTTTTTGTAATTCTTCAGGAAAAACGGCTTGCTCAATATCAAATTTCTTCTCATTGAATTTATAGCCATTTTTATGACTGAATTTACCCGTTAGCAAGGTGGCTCTGCTAGGTCCGCAAATGGAATTGGTAACCACATTGTTATATAGAATGGCTCCCTCTCTGGCAATTCGATCAATGTTGGGCGTTTTGGCCAATTTACTTCCATAGGCACTGATGGCTTGTGAAGTATGATCATCCGAAATAATAAAAATGATGTTGGGTCTTTGTTTTGTTTGTCCCCAACTATAAAAGCTAATTAGGAGTAGAAGAAGTGACTTTTTCATAGTATTTGTTTCAATGCTTACGAGTTTTATTATTTAACGGAATATTTCTTGGCAACCCATCCAGCTATTTTACTGTTTTATATAGGTAAAATACTGATTTTTTTCATTTAATTTGATTGGCTTCTAGTGGCCAACGTTCCTATTATCTTCTTATAAAACCAAACCTGATGAAAAAAATATACGCTTATTGTTTATTAGGCTTATGTCTAAGTCTATCTCACATCAATTTGGCCAAACTGCCAGATAAATATGTAAATAAAAAATTGAATTCAGTAAAAAAGGCTCCTAAAGATTGGAAGCTGGGAATTGCCCTCTACACATTTAACCCATCTTCATTTTCCGATCAATTGGCCAAAGCAGACAGTGCTGGATTGCATTTTGTTGAAGGATATACGTTTGGCAAAGCTGGTGCAGCCTTAAAAGACTCATCTGTGATGAACTTGTCAAGGACTGGAATCCGACAATTAAAGCAAATGATTAAAGAGAAAGGGCTTAAGATGGAATCCATATATTTGGTAGGAGGTAAAACCATTGATCGTTGGAAGAAGGAGTTTGATATTGCTAAAGAGTTGGAGGTCAATTATGTAACAGCAGAGCCTCCTGTGCACCTATGGGATGGAGTAGATAGTTTAGCTGGCTTATATAAGATAAAAGTGGCTATTCATAATCATTGGAAAGGAACGAGTGTTTATTGGACACCAGACTCCTTATTAATTGCCATGAAAAACCACCCTAATTTCTATGCATGTCCAGACTTAGGTCATTATCCTAAAAGTGGCATAAACCCAGTGGATGCGTTGAAGAAATTGCAAGGTCGTATTATAGCTATTCATTTAAAGGATATTGCGGAATATAACAATCCCAAACTAAGAGATGTACCCATTGGAACGGGTGTAGTGAATTTTCCAGAGGTCTTTGCAGAGTTAAAAAGACAAGGATTTCAAGGGAATATTAATATAGAGCGGGATACTCAAGAAAAACCGAGTAATCTCCCTTCGGTCATACAGTCGGTACAATATTATCGGGAACAAATAGGCAAATTAAAATAAGCAATGATCATTCCCTGTATTAGCCAATGGGTAGCATCAGGGTAGTGAATGGTAGTAAATCTTGATTTTTCATCCAATTTACAGGAATAATAATCTACTTATGAAACGAAGAAAGCTTTTGCAGTCGATTGCCCTTTCAGCTGGAGCTATGGTGATTTTGCCTAGTTGGGCTCAAGGCTGGAGTAGAGAAAATATAGTTACGAGTCATGTATTTAAGTTAGAGGAAAAAGAAATGCTTCGACTCATAGCAGGAACATTTATTCCTGAAGGTGCATCAAAGGGAGCCAATGGGGTTGGGGTGGAGCTATTTTTAGAAAAACTTTTTAGTGATTGTTATACCATAGAAGATCAAAATAAACTAAAAGCAGCTATCAAAGCTTTGATGTTACAGGCCGATTTAAATCACCATTTGACATTTGGGGCATGTAGTGCAGCTCAGCGAGAAGGATTATTAGTAGACTTAGAGAAGTCGGCCGAACATCTTTGGGCATATACGACTTTACGAACTGAGACAATTCGAGGTTATACAACTTCAGAATATGTATTGACGGAGCATTACCATTATGTGATGGCACCAGGTTTTTACCATGGGTGTGTAAATGTATAATCTATGGCCAATTTGAATCTAACTATTGCGAAGAAAAATACCTATGATGTTATTGTCATAGGATCAGGAGCAAGTGGAGGCTGGGCGGCTAAGGAGTTTTGTGATCGCGGTTTGAAAACCTTGGTTTTAGAACGAGGCAGGCAGGTGAAGCATGTGGAAGATTATCCTACCGCTTCTAAAGCTCCTTGGGAATTTGAACATCGAGGGACTGTCAGCCTAGCTGATAAACAAGGCTTTTCTGCTAGTGGATTTATGCGTGAGGAAACCAAGCATTGGGCATTACCAGATGATGAGCAGCCTGTCGTGTATGAAAAACCTTTTCGTTGGACACGCGGATATCATGTAGGAGGGAAGTCTTTATTATGGGCAAGACAAACTCAGCGTTGGTCTGATTATGATTTTGAGGGACCTATTCGAGATGGATTTGCAACGGATTGGCCTATACGTTACAAAGATATAGAACCTTGGTATGATCATGTGGAGAAATTTGCTGGGATAGCAGGTTTTAATGATAATTTGGCTGAACTTCCCAATAGCATCGTTCAGCCCGGATTTGAATTAAATTGTTTGGAACAACATTTTAAAGAAACTCTAACTAAAGCTTATGGCAACCGTTGGGTTATTTCTGGTCGATGTGCTCACCTTACAGACCCTCAAGAAATTCATTTTCAACAGGGCCGTGGTCGATGTTTAAGTCAGCGACAATGCAATAGAGGATGTAATTATGGAGGGTATTTTAGTAGTAATTCCTCTACGCTTCCTTGGGCGGCTAAGACAGGAAACCTAACCTTACGTCCACATGCAGTCGTACATTCCATCCTATACGATGAGAAAAAGAAAAAGGCAATTGGTGTCAATGTGATTGATGCTCAAAGCCATGAAATGATTTCATTTTATGCTAAAGTGATTTTTGTTAATGGTTCAACCATCAACACCAATGCGATTCTTTTGAATTCCAAATCAAGTCGTTTTCCCAATGGCATAGGGAATGATTCGGGCCTTTTGGGGAAATTCATTGCTTGGCATAATTATCGAGGTACCGCTAATGCAAGTTATGATGGATTTAAAGATAAAAAGACGGAGGGAGGAAATCCCAGTAATGCTTATATTCCTAGATTCAGGAATGTACTTCGTCAGGAAACGGATTTTTTACGTGGCTATGCAGTAGGTGTGGGAGGAGGTAGAGGGGAGTATTCCAAACAAACAGGTATTGGAGACACTTTACGAGATAATTTATTGAGTCGACAATGGGGGAATTGGAACATTTCCGCTTGGATGATGGGAGAAACGGTTCCTACGGAGCAAAATCACATTCGATTACATTCCGATTTGAAAGATAAATATGGGATTCCGCAAATAGTGTTCTCTTGTGATTGGACGGAAAATGATGTCAAAATGGTCAAAGATTTTAGAGAGCAAATGCAAGAAATGTTTGAAAAGGCGGGCTTTCAGCAAATAAGGACGGCCGATTCTCGTTCGGCACCAGGGGCAGATATACATGAAATGGGAGGTGTTCGCATGGGGAAGAATCCTGCCACTTCTTTATTGAATGAATGGAATCAATTACATGCCTGTAAAAATGTATTTGTGACGGATGGTGCTTGTATGACATCTACCGGAACACAAAATCCTACCTTAACTTTCATGGCATTGGCTGCCCGAGCGGCAAATCATGCAGTGGATGAATTGAAGAAAAAGAACTTATAAAACAAAATACACATGAAAACAAATCGATTGATGATTGCCCTGCTGGGAATTACCCTAAGTTTGGGAGCTTATGCCCAGAAAGTATACACTTACCCATTGGGAGTTCAGGCTTATACATTTAGAAAGCAATTTCCACAAGACCCACTTAAGACCTTGGATGTCATCAAAGGAATGGGCTTTACTGAATTAGAAGGTGGAGGTGCCAAGGGAATGACATTACAAGAATTTAAGCAACAATGTGATGCTAGGGGAATTTCGATTCCATCCACTGGGGCGGATTTTGGAGAATTGGAGAAGGATCCAATGGCTGTAATTCAAAAAGCAAAAGTACTAGGTGCAAAATTTGTTATGTGCGCATGGATTCCTCACAAAGGAAACGACTTCACTTTAGAGGATGCTCAAAAAGCAGTGAACGTATTTAATAAAGCAGGAAAGGTATTGAAGGAAAATGGTATTACGCTGTGTTACCATGACCATGGATATGAGTTTCATCCTTTTGAGAAAGGAACTTTATTGGATTACATCATTCAAAAGACAGATCCAGCTTATGTGTCATTTGAAATGGATGTATTGTGGACTTTACATGGCGGAGGAGAAAAAATGCCTGTTAAATTATTGAAAAAATATCCGGGCCGCTGGAAATTGATGCATGTGAAAGATTTACGTAAAGGGATTGTTGGGGATTTGACAGGACATACTCCTGCTGTCAATGATGTTCCAGTAGGCACTGGACAAGGGAATTGGAAAAAGATTATTCAGTTAGGTAAAAAAGCGGGCGTAGAGCATTGCTTTATAGAAGACGAAAGTGATAATGAAATGGTCAATGTGCCCTTGAGTATTAGTTATTTGAAATCGTTGTAAAAAGAAGAGCCCCGAAATTCGGGGCTTTTTTATTAAAATTCTTTTTCTCCATATTCTGTTTTGGTAGACTTCGTTTTTTGTCCCCGATCATTAATTCGGAAACCAAAACTTAATTGAATGACACGATCCCATTTTCGGTAATCAGTACTGCTGAAAAAGGTTGGGGTTTGAGTGACAATGGTTTGAATATTAGAATTGAATACATTAAGACACTGTAAATTCAGATTAGCTCGATTTTCCCAAAGAGTATATTTCAAGCTGACATTGGAAAGCAATAAATCAGAGTCATGCCCTTGCGTGGTTACGGATTTAGATAAATACGTAAAATCCCAAGCAAAGCGCAATTTTGGACTGATATCCAGGCTAGTGTTTCCATTTAGATTATAATTGAAGCTACTTTGCTGAGTTTCTATTCCTCTGAAATTTCCTTGTACATCAAACTGATAGAGGTTTCCCGATAAGTAGACTTTCCAAATTTTGGCAGGTCTATATTCAGTTAAAAATTCAATACCCGTAGATTGTGAATTTCCTGCATTGGTATAGGTTCTTCCTAAAATAGTTCTGCTGTAAATTTCATTAACTCTAAATACCTTATCATGTAGAAAATTGACATAGGCAGTAGCAGTAAATGAGAAATTTTCGAATCCTTTGCTCAGGCCAACTTCGACTACATTAGCTATTTCAGGTAATAAATTAGGGTCTCCTGTTTCTACGGTTTCGGCATGACGGTGGTTTTTGAATGGAGACATTAATTTGCTAGTTGGCCGTTCAATTCTTCGGCTATAACCAATACGCAAGGTCTTTTCTCCGTCTAATTTCCAAATTCCTTGCAGGGAAGGGAATAAATAAACTTGATTAAGCGCATAGGTTTTTCCAGGTTCTCCTGCGTGAGTAAGTGTACGATCCATCCATTCTGACCTTAATCCTAAAGCATAAGAAAATTGTTTATTGCTTCCGTTTAATTGGATGTATGGAGCGTGAATACGCTGAACTAATTCCATTTTGTCCGTGTAATTCGGATCAGATACCCATGAGCTAGTTCCTTCTGCAAAACGTTCAAAAAGGAAATCTCCTTGATGATTTAAGTGTCTAAAGTGATAACCAAATTCAAGCTTATTATTTGCTCGAAGTGGAAGGCTGTAATCTACTTGAAACCTCCAAGCATTCAAGGGACTAGTCTCTGTTGATCTTTCCCACAATAAAAGTTTATTGTTTCCCTCATAGGTATCGTAATTGTTGAGAGGGCCACCCAATTTAGAATATTCATATAAACCCAATAGGCTCAATTTTCCTTGGTTGGCATATGTGCGGGTATAATCGATGTTGTAAGTTTGAAATTTCCCTGAACGTACAAATAAGTTTTGATTGTAAAATTGTCTGTAAGGAACTTGGTTTGTATTAAATGCACTAAATAATTCACGAGAGGGATTGGCATTAATAAAGTCTTGGTAATGCAGGTTGGCAGTTCGGTCTGTTTGTTTTTCACCCATATAAGCTGACCAATTCCAAATGTCCTTAGAACTAGCTTGAAATGAGCCACCTGCTCGAATGGAATATTGGAAATCCATGTAATTTCTCACTCCTACAGAAGGCATATAAGTTAATGTATCTTGATATTTTGTTCGAATTTCACCTACACGATAGCCATCGATGTCATACCTTCGATAGTCCGCCGCAGCAAATACGCTCCATTTTTTGTCGGTAAAAGTCCATTGAAGATCGCTGCCAAAACGTAAAGGCAGCGTGCCTCCGTTCATGATATTTCCAGACCAAGCGGTTCCTATTCTCGTATTTTTTTTCGTGATAATGTTGATCATTCCTGCTTTACCATCGGCATCGTATTTGGCAGATGGGCTTGTAATAATTTCAATACTCTCAATGATATTAGCAGGTAATTGAGCTAAAATATCGGCAGGAGTCCGTGTTGAAGGTTTTCCATCGACTAATAAAATAAAACCAGAACTTCCTCTTAATGAAATTTCACCTTCGGTATTGATGGTAACAGCCGGTAGACGTTGCATGAGATCCATCCCTGTTCCATTAGCTGCATTTTGAAATTGCTTAGTTTGAAAAGTTTGCTTGTCAATTTGTAACGAGGCAACTGCTTTTTCTCCCTTGACGATGATTTCATTCAGTGTTTGATTTTCGGCTTCAAGGGATATTTCATGGGATTTACTTGCTTGGAATTCCTGTAAGCTAATAGTCCGAGTTTTGTAAGATAAAGCTTGGAATTTAATAAAGGAGAGATTGTTGGGAACATCTCGAAATTCGAAATTACCAAGGGTGTCACTCAATGTCCCTTTCCAAACGGTAGAATCTTTTTTCCAAAGACTGATACTGGCGAATTCGATTTTTTGGCGACTTAGTTGATCAACTAATTTACCAGAGATAGTTTTACCTTGACTTATAACGATGGATATATTGAAGACAGTCAAAAGTATGACCAACAAGGATTTTTTCATGAGAGGATGATAGGCAAGGGGTAGTATTCTTTCAAAAGATAGTTATTGCTAGCTAAATATATGTCCTAGTATGTAAGTTTTTCGGGCTCAATGCGTGTTTTTTGTGCCAATTCCCATTTAGTTATATCCAAAAATGAATTTGGTCAGGAAAAATAGAAAAGGTTTGGCCCTACTATTTAATCATGTAAATTCGTTTCCAATGAATTCAATGCGATAACTATGAAATGGACAAACGAATTTGATTTTTTAAAAGGACCACGAGCTCGTTGGAAAGAACTGATTTTTTCAATTGAAGTACTTTTTCAATACATCAAAGGATTTAGAAATCTCCATTTCATTGGGCCATGTATTACTATTTTTGGATCAGCGCGTTTTGATGCTGATCATTCTTATTATCAAACCACAGAGAAGTTGGCTGGGGAGCTTTCCAAATTAGGATTTGCCATCATGACTGGTGGAGGACCAGGGATCATGGAAGCAGCCAATAAAGGAGCCAGTCAAGCAGGTGGAGTATCGCTGGGCTGTAACATTGAATTGCCATTTGAACAACAAGCCAACCCTTACTTAGATAAATTTGTCACGATCCGTTACTTCTCAGTAAGAAAGGAGTTACTTCGAAAATACTCTTCGGGCTTTGTGGTCATGCCAGGGGGATTAGGGACTTTGGATGAGTTCTTTGAGGTCATTACCTTAATCCAAACAGGGAAAATCAATCACTTCCCAGTTGTGGTGATGGGTTTAGAATACCATGAGAAATTAATGGCTTATTTTGAATCATTAGTGAAAGAAGAGACCGTTGGTCCTAACGACTTTGATTATATCTTATTTACGGACGACATCCATTTGGCCATTGAGCATATTCAAACCAAATCAGAGAAACGAGTTCCATCTCGGGAAAATCCAAATCAACCATTGTGGATTTTGGGGGAGAAACGAATATACAAAAAGCGATAGGGAACATAGCCACCGACCTAATTTATAGGTAATGGCTTATTATAGTGGCATTTAATAAGTTGGTATACCTGACGAAGGTCATATTTATTTGGAGACTTAGGGTTGAACTTTGCGACAAACAACATTAGATTATGTCAAAAAAGCTCGCACATTCATTTCATATCCCTGTCATGGGATTAGGCTTTACCATTGATACGCCTCTTAAAGTAGCTCATTTGGGAATTTCATCAGTTATTTCCATTATGGATGATCACTTGGTCGAAGAAATGCGGGAAGTTCATTCTAAAGCGAACGGTCGAAATTTCATGCCTATTTTTAAAACAGCTAGTGATTATCGTGCGAAGCGTATTCAAGCCTATTTGAATTTGGTGAATGAATTGGTGAATGAAAAAATCGATGCCATGCGTCTTCAAACTTGGGAGGAAGGAACAGATTTACATCGTTATTTTGACTTATTGCCGGAAACGTCTACGTTGAAGCAAGCATATCTTTCTTGGCTTTTAACAAAAGAGGAATCGGTAGAAAATTACTTGAGAGAAAGTATTATTCCAGGTTCCATTGATGTGAATATTATGTCTAAAGTGAATAAGACGAATTATAACAAAGAGGGAGAAGCTTTGGAAAAAGAATATGCCGATGCTTTATCTGCACTTCGTGGGTATGCGTTGAGTGATTTAAAATCTTCTGTTATTTTTTCAGCAGGATACAATCCCTTATTATATAGTTATATCGAGCAATTTGACGACTTTTTCCCTAATGAACAAGGGGAGTTAAAGAAGCAAATCATCTTGAAAGTCAGTGATTTTAGAAGTGCTTTAACTCAAGGGAAATTATTAGCTAAAAAAGGACTTTGGATTTCTGAATTTCGAATAGAATCAGGTTTAAATTGTGGAGGCCATGCCTTTGCTACGGATGGGCTATTATTGGGCCCCATTTTGGAAGAATTTAAGAATAGTAGAGAGGTGATGAAACAAGAGCTTTTTGATATGTGTCAAAAAGTATTGACAGAAAAAGGAGGAATTAACTATGCGGAATTACCCGAGATGCGAATTACCGTACAAGGTGGAATAGGTACTAGCGAAGAAAACGAATTTTTATTGGAACATTACCAAACTCAAGGAACAGGTTGGGGAAGTCCATTTTTGTTAGTTCCTGAGGCTACCAATGTAGATGAAGCTACATTGACGGCCTTGGCAACGGCAGAGGAGTCAGACTATTACATGAGTCATGCTTCACCTTTAGGTGTTCCTTTTAATAATTTCAGAAAGAGTAGTTCTGAAAAACAACGTTTGGAAAGAATAGAAAAAGGAAGACCAGGTAGTCCGTGTAATTTAGAGTATTTATCTACAAACACCGAGTTTACGCAAAAGCCCATTTGTACAGCTTCTCGTCAGTATCAACATGCTAAAATTAAAGAGTTGGAAGCTCAGAATTTGCCTAAAAATGAATTCCAAAAGATATTTGATAAGATTACAGAAAAGGCTTGTTTGTGTACAGGATTGGGAACATCCGTGTTGAAAAATCATGGAATCAAGCCGAAACATCACTTAAATTCCATCGCAATTTGTCCTGGTCCGAATTTAGCATATTTTTCAGGGGTATATTCTTTGAAAGAAATGGTGGATCATATTTATGGACGAATCAATATTTTGAACACCCAAGATCGTCCGAACTTGTTTGTGAAAGAATTGGGCCTTTATGTGGACTACCTTAAAAATGAGTTGGCAGAAAGTATTGAAAACATGAATGTAAAGCAGGAGCGATATTTGAAGACATTCAAACAGAACCTGCTTGCTGGTGTGGAATATTATAAAGCTTTACAGGTTCCTAATTGGAAAAATATGTTACCTGATTTGAAACAAATGGAAAAGCGTATTGAAGACTTAATTATTCCAAGTTTAGAGAGAAATTTGGCCTAGTTGAGGATTAAGGGCAGATTTCTATGAACAGTTTTTTAGTTGGAGTCGGACTATAAGCCAGGCATTGGGCGCAAGTATTTTCTTTAGGGGGATCAATGATTTTGAAGGTAAAGCTGTCGCCTTCTTTGATGTTGGAAGGAAAGCTACATATACTCGCTAAAGCAAATACATGCTGGTAGTTTTTCCCTGTGGAAGGATTTTGCCAATTGACTGCCACTTTGGATGTATCGACGTCTTTATTGACAGCCTCGATGACATAATTCATACAGATTCCTTGCAGTACTAATTTGCCTTGGTAGCAGCTAGGATTCAATTTCTCTGCACTTTTACAGTGAATAAGAAGAGGCAGTAAGAGTAATATTCCGTACTTTTTCATGGTTACCTGTTGCTCATATTCATACGAAATAGCAGGAAGATTTATTGTAAATTGGGTTGCAAATTGTTTTCTTCGAGCTCAATTATTGAGCTGTAATTTAGAACATTGTTGTTGAATTCTATGGAATCAAAGAAAAAGGTGCACTTGGTTTTAGGAAGTGGAGGAGCCAGAGGCTTTGCGCACATGGGGGTCATCGATGTACTAGAAGAACATGATTATGAGATTATTAGTGTGACAGGCTGCTCTATGGGGGCGGTTGTTGGGGGAATTTATGCGGCAGGTTTTCATGAGGCATATAAAGATTGGGCTTTGGGATTGACCAAAAGCAAAGTATTTAGCCTTTTGGATTTTACCTTAGGCAAACATGGATTTGTGAAAGGAGAACGGATTTTTGAAGTATTATCTCAATTTATCAATGTTCCTCAAATTGAGGAGTTTAAGATTCCATTTACGGCAGTAGCTGCCGATATGTATACGAAAAAGGAAGTGTGGTTTCAATCCGGAGATTTGTATCGGGCATTACGAGCATCAATTGCCATACCTGGAATATTTACTCCTGTGATTGATGGAGAACATGTTTTGGTCGACGGGGGAGTGCTGAATCCTCTTCCATTAAATGTGGTTAAAAAACAAGAGGATGAACTTGTCATTGCGGTGGACTTAAATGGAGACTCTCCGTTTTTTGTTTTGCCAGAAAAGAATCAATCAGAAGATTCAGAGCTGTTAAAAGGGATTAAAGAATGGTTGGGAAAAAATTGGATAAGTCCAGCTACGCAGGATTTAACGACATTAGCTAGTACAAAATCACTGAGTGATATTCTTTTTTATTCCTATGAAATGACGCAAGATAAGGTGACGGAAATGATGGTGGACAAATATCCTCCTGACATATTGATTGAAATACCTAAATCGATATCTTCCATATTTGAGTTTGATCGAGCAAAAGAATTGATTTCTTATGGTCGAAAAGCTTGTTTGAAAGCATTATCAGCTAAAACGAAACGATAAGCTAAACATGAAAAGAAGCGCTTTATTTTTAGGTCTATGTGTAAGTCTATGCTTGTGCTTGGCCTGTAAAAGAGAAGAATTGCCGAAGTCGACCTGTTTAAAAGGAAGATTAGCGGTCCAAGGAATCTGTATGAATTATGTGATTGAAGTATTGGAGGGACAGGTAGACAGCAGTCAAGTAGAAATGACTTGGAAACACCCAATGACAGGTAAAACGTATTCTAAGGCTTTTGCCTTAAAAAGCATATGTTCTTTCCCAACAAACTTGAAAGAGGGAGATGAATTTTATTTCAGTATTTCCGCTTTACCTGAAGACAAAATGTGTGCTCAATGTAAAGCTTACAGTCCAGTACCTAACAAAGGCTTATCAATTGAAATTTGTGATTGATGTGAGTAGATTTTTACTCAGGACATGCTAATATTAGGCCAAGGGCTTGATTTAATTCTGTTCGTAAAAGTCCGCTACCTCCCCCAAAATGCTCTACCGTTTTTACATTTGAGTGAAATTGTGCGACTTTCTGTGAAATGTCTTTTTCTTCAGCTAAGCATAATCCACTGCTGAAAAGTAATACGTCCACAGGACTTATTTGGCATATAGTTGGAACTTCTTCTAGCTCACAAGTACCCAGAGCAAAAAGCTCGGGGTACTTATTTACTAGTTTGATCAGCAATGCTACGATTGCTTCGTTTTTTCCTACCACTAAGACATTATGAATTTTCATGTTGAGTATAGGATAAAATAATGGTTAGGCTTTTACTAATTGGATTTCTCCTGCGATTTTAATTTCCTCGCTAACTAATACACCACCTGTTTCTAATGCTGCATTCCAGTTTAAGCCGAAATCTGTACGGTTGATTTTAGTATTGATGGTAAATCCAGCTTTTAAATTTCCCCAAGGATCTTTAGCTACTCCACCAAATTCTACATGAATTTTTACGGGTTTAGTTACGTCCTTGATGGTTAAATTACCTAATAGATTGAATTCGTCATCACTTGATTTTTCGATACCTGTAGAGCTGAAACTGATGTTTTCAAATTTATCAGCTTCAAAGAAATCAGCGCTGGTTAAGTGTGCATCACGCTGTTCATTTCCCGTTGTGATACTAGCTGCTTTGGCTGTGAAATTAATTTTTGCATCAGCAAAAGATTCGTCAGAGCTTTCTGCATTGACATTAAAATCAGTAAATCCACCTGTCACATTCGTGATCATTAAGTGCTTTACTTTAAATTGAATTTCGGAGTGAGTAGGGTCTAATGCCCAAGTTAAATTTGCCATGATTTTTGTTTGTTATTAGTTTGATTAATTATGTGTTAAATGTGCATAGGAACTTCCATCAATAGAATTTTGGAATTTTCAGATTGTGCTTTTAGATCAAAGCCTTCTAAATCCCAAAGTCCTAATCCATCTCGAAGGTTCAAATCATAACCGTTGATTTGAAAATCGCCTTCTAAAACGAAAGCATAAACACCATTATCTGGTTTTTTTAATTGATAGTGACTTGTTTTGCCTTTTTCAAAATGACCTAAATGAAACCAAGCATCTTGGTGTATCCAAACTCCTTCATCTTCTGGATTAGGAGAAAGGATTTGCTGCAATTGATTTAGGCTATCCTTATTTTGTAAAGTGATTTGGTCATAGCGGGGTGTCACGTTTTTCTTATTTGGGAATACCCAAATTTGCAAGAATTTAACGGCCTCATTTTTATGGTGATTATACTCACTGTGGTAAATACCCGTACCAGCACTCATCACTTGAATATCTCCTTGGCGAATAACCGCCACGTTACCCATACTGTCTTTGTGTTCTAAATCTCCTTCTAATGGAATACTGATGATTTCCATGTTGTCATGGGGATGTTGACCAAAACCCATTCCACCTTTTACCATATCATCATTGAGTACTCTTAGTGCGCCAAAATGAATTCTTGAAGGATCATAATAATTGGCGAAACTAAAGGTATGAGAGCTAACCAACCACCCATGATTGGCTTGGCCCCTCGAGTCTGCTTTGTGTAAGATGCTCTTTGTCATATTGTTTTGAATTAACAATACAAAGGTCGTAACCAATAAACAGTAAAAACATAATGTAGATTAAGAAAGTAAATGGAGCTAAGCCATTAGAAAACAGCGAAATAGAAAATGAATCAACAATTAAATGGATCGTAAATATTCGCTTCGCATTTTGCTTAGGAATTCGGGAGTGACACCAATGTAAGCAGCGATTAACTTTTGCGGAACGTCATTAATTAAAGTTGGAAATGTTTGGCAAAAATTAGCGTAGCGTTGTTTGGCGCTTAGACTTAGATTATCAATGAGCCTTTGTCGATAGGCCACTAAGGAGTTCTCGGTCAAAATTCGGAAATACCTTTCTAGTGCGGGGATTTTGTCAAAGAGCATTAACTGGTCTTTTCGACTGAGTAGCACAACTTCGGAATCCATGATGGCTTGAACACTTAGATCTCCTGGTTTTTGAGATATGAAACTATACATATCGGTAATCCACCAATTGGTTGGTGCGAATTGCATGATATGTTCAAAACCATTTTCATCTATGGAAAAGGATCTTAAGCAGCCAGAAATAACCAATGCGGCATCTTTAGTAATTTCGCCACGTTCAAATAAATTCTCTTTTTTAGTTAGTTTCACTCTTCTCCAGGTTCGGTCAATCAATTCGCAATCTGCATCACTCAGAGGAATAAGCTTCTTAATATTGGATAATGCTATGTTTGCCGACATGGTATTTATTAAATCACGGTGTAGTCTATTTCCTGAAAATTGGCTACCGATGGTATCCAAATGTTTTCTACAAAGTGGATATGATCGGGATGATTCGTATAAGCTTGATAAAGGGTATTCGTTTCAAATTGCATGATTAAGCCAAATTCAAAGGGGTTTTTAGGACTTATTTCTTGTAGACATTGAAAGGATTGCACCCCAGGTATTTGTGCTAATTTTTTGGCCTCCGAGAAGAAATGATCTTGTTGCTCAAGGCTTACATTGGATTTAAATTGGAGAAATACAGAATGGAAAATCATAGCTTAAAATTTATAATCAAAGGTAGAAATATTTTGAATAACTCAGATTTGAATCTTGAATAGGTACTATTTTTAACTTTATGCGTAGGGTCATATTTAGGTTTATTTTTCATAGCCCCAATCAGTTATTTGATTTTTTTTCGAAAAAATTGGACTATTTCTTTTTCGGTATTCAAATTCCCATTACCGTATAATAATCATTTTGTCGCTTTAGCCTGATTATCAAAAAGATACAATAGATAATAAATAATTTTAATAAGGATAGTTAAGGATGGTTGACTTTGCTCAAATGAGTTAGTTGGGTCTAATAATATCATTGTTTCTTTAAATAGTTCTATTTGAGAAGCAGGTATTATACAACCCTTTTAAAACCAAACTCAAACCTCTTATTATGAAAAAACTATCATTACTAATTTTTTGTATGCTCCTGGTTTACCAAGGACTTGCTCAAAGTGTGCAAGTCCGAGGTAAAGTAAGCACTACCGGAGGAGCAGGAGTTCCCGGCACTTCGGTGTTAGAAAAAGGAACGAATAACGGTGCAGTGACTAATGCTAATGGAGAGTATTCAATTCGTGTATCATCGAGAAATGCCGTTCTGAATTTCTCCTCAGTGGGTTTATTACCTAAGTCAGAATCGGTGCAAGGTCGTACTGTAATTGACGTGCTATTGGAAGAAAATCTAAAAGAATTGACCGAAGTGGTTGTGGTAGGTTATGGCTCCCAAAGAAAACAAGATATCACTTCAGCCGTATCAGTGATTGGCATGAAAGATATTGGGGAACAGCCGGCTAGCAACATGAACCAATTATTACAAGGTCGTGCGTCCGGAGTAGTTGTTAAACAAAAAGCGGGTACCCCAGGTGGAGCTTTTGAAGTACGTGTACGTGGTATAGGTTCTTTAGGAGCAGGTAGTGATCCTTTATACGTTATTGATGGATTTGTGGTAGGTACTTCCGTGGGCTCTAACTTTAATCCGAATGATATTGAGAGTATCTCTGTACTAAAGGATGCGGCTTCTACCGCGATTTACGGAGCTAGGGGTTCAAACGGGGTAGTGTTAATTACTACTAAAAATGCTCAAGAAGGCAAAGTGAATGTGAATTTCTCTTTAGACTATGGTGTAAACTCCATTCCTGATTCACGTCGTGTGAAAATGTTGAATGGACAAGAGTTTGCTCAATTCAAGAAAGACGTTTTCATGGATGCTATTCGTATTTTACAAAATAGAGAACCTTCTTTAGAAGAGGTACCTATTGGATATCGTTATCCTGAGCAAACGAAATATTCAACAGATTGGTTTGGTGCTATTATCAACAAGAATTCTGCTTACCAAGATGCCAACTTGACGATTACGTCAGGTAAAGGCCCAATCAAGTCGATGTTTTCTGTAGGTTATTATAAAGAAGATGGTACCATCATGAACACCGATTATGACCGTATCTCGATTCGTTCCAATAACGGAGGTCAGGTTAATAAATTCTTAACGGTTGGATTAAATGTCAATGGAAGTTTGACTCGTCAAAATGTAGCTAATACCGACGGTCGTAGTGCTTTAGTGGGTGGCGCCTTATTGATGGATCCACGTGAACCTATTTATAATGCAGACGGAACGATGCGTCCTTATATTGGTGGTGTTGATGGAGCTTTTGGTTTTCCAAATCCAGTCTTTTTATTACAAAATGTAATTCGCAAAAGAAATATATCAGATGTTTTAGCCAATGCCTTTGCAGAATTCACCATCGTGGATGGATTGAAATTCAGAACATCGGTTAATGGTAAAATGAATTACAATCGATTTAAAGAGTATGTGCCTTCAACCATTGGAGCCTCAGTTGCTTCTGGAACATCGGGTGCGCCTCCAAGAATTGCGACAGCACGTGATATTTCTGAGCAATTGCAAAACGTATCTTTTGATGAATTGTTAACCTATTCTCCTAAAATTGGAGAAGAGCATAAATTAGATGCGATGGTAGGTTTTACTTCTCAGAAAGAGCAAGTATATGGTATAGATGGATCGGCAAATACTTTTCCAGATGATTTGGTTCCATATTTAGGAGCGGGATCGATTCGTTCATCAAACTCCTATGAATATAGTTGGTCTTTATTAGCCTATTTTGCTCGTGTCAATTACGCGTTAAAGGATAAATATTTATTCTCTGCTTCTTTCCGTAGAGAGGGAAGTTCTCGTTTTGGAGAAAGCAATAAGTACGGAGATTTTCCAGCGGCATCTGTAGGCTGGAGAATTTCAGAAGAGCCTTTTATGAAGGATCTTAGCTTTGTCAATGATATGAAGATTCGTGCGAGTTGGGGGGTTACAGGTAACAATAACATTGGTAACTATCCAAGTTTAGCTTTCGTAGGGGCAAATAACTACATCTTAGGAAATAGCTTCGCGGCAGGGAAAGTGATCAGTAATTTCGCTAACTCTTCATTGAAGTGGGAAAAATCAGATCAATTGGACATTGGTTTAGATTTGGCCATGTTTAATAATAAGTTGACATTCACTTTTGAGTACTATAAAAAGGTAACTAATGACATGTTATTGCCAGTGTCTATTCCGGCTGTTTCAGGTTTTACAACAAGTTTGGACAACATTGGTCAAGTTCAAAATACAGGAGTTGAATTAAGTGCTGATTATCGTACTAGTTTGGGACCTGTTAATTTCAGAACCAATGTGAATGTGACGATGAATCAAAGTAAAATTTTAGCGATCAAAGGAGCTAATGATATGCTTTGGTATGGTAGCTTTTATGGAGGTTACAATGTCATGAAAGTAGGTCGTCCGATTGGTATGATTTATGGCTACAGAAAAGAAGGAATTTTCAATACTCAGGCAGAAATAGATGCATGGGCTAAGCAAGATGGAGTAATTCCTGGAGGTATGAAGTTCAAAGACATGAATGGAGATGGCGTTATTTCTTATGATACGCAAGATATGACAGAGATTGGTAATCCAAACCCTGCATTTACTTGGGCATGGACAATGGCAGCCGATTACCGCAGATGGGATTTAAACGTACTATTTGTAGGAGCACAGGATTTTGATATCTATCGTAACATTGAAGCGTCGACCATGAACATGGACGGTGTATTTAATGTGTTAGATAAAGCAAAAGACCGTTGGAGATCTGCGACTAATCCAGGTACAAATCCAAATGATAAAAACTCACAAGGAGGAACGAGCTATTTTAAATGGTCACGTGAAAGTAGTGAGCGCTATGTATATGATGGAAGTTATGTTTGGTTAAAGGCAGTTACTTTAGGGTATAAACTTCCTAAAATGAGTAATATATTCAGCGAGTCGAGAGTATTCTTTACAGCGAATAACTTATTCTTATTTACTAACTATCCAGGAAATAATCCAGACGCAGGTGTTAGAGGTGGAACGGAATTGAACAATGACGATGAGTCATATCCAGTTCCAAGAACAATGGCTCTTGGTGTTAAAATAAACTTCTAATTCTACAGAAATGAAAAAAATAACAGCTTCAATATTATTATCCTTTTGCTTCATTCAGTTTTCTTGTCAAGAAGACTTTTTGACGACAACAGATCCTACGAGGATTGGTCGAGATTTGTTTTATCAAAATGAAACTCAATTCAATCAGGCTTTGAATGGAATATACGGTCAATTACAAACGATAACAAACTCGGCCTATATTCAGCAGGAATTCATGTCAGACAATACTACACTCGACTTCAATCCTTTGGATCGTGGTGGGGCTGCAGGTTGGGAGGCGTTTGAATTCTCCACAGTGAACCAAGGAAATGGAGAAATTTCTACCCTTTGGAACAACCATTACGCAACGATGTACAATATCAATTATGCATTGGAGAAATTAGCACCTTCTACCGTCGAAGCTACTGCAAAGGCGGCCATCGAAGGACAATTGAAATTCTTACGTGCTTACCATTATTTCAATCTGACTCGTTATTTCGGAGATGTTGTATTGGCCACGAAGACTTTGACTAATCCCAATGAATCATTTGATTTAGTACGTTCTTCTCAGGCGGATGTATACAAGCAAATTGAAACGGATTTAGCTGATGCAGTGAAGCTATTACCTGCTACTTACCCTGCATCAGGAAAAGGTAAGGTAACAAAAGGCGCTGCCGTAGCTTTGTTAGGGAAAGTCTATTTAACTAGAAAGAACTATGCCGCTGCAACCACCACATTGAAGGATATTTTAAGTTTAGGCTATTCTTTGAATGCCAACTACAAAGACAACTTTGATCCAGCGAAGAAAAACGGACCTGAGTCTATTTTTGAAGTTCAATATCAAGGTGGTAATGACTTAGGAGAGCAAAGTAACTTTGTGTACGTTTTTGCACCACGTTTATCTCAAGGAGCTGTGACAGGTTATGCCAACACGACTCCAAGTGGTAGAAATATTCCAACGCGTGATATGATCAATGCCTATGAGGCAGGAGATTTGCGTAAAGATATTTCTTTGAAAACGGGTTATACCTTAAACGGGACATTTGTTGGAATTCCATTTGTTGCTAAATACCAGTATCCACACACCATTTCTGGACGTTCAGATAATAACTGGCCAGTATTACGTTATTCAGATGCTTTGTTGATGTTGGCTGAATCGATTAATGAGTCAGCTGGACCAACTGCTGAAGCGTTGGGATATGTCAATGCGATACGTAAAAGAGCAGGTTTAGCTGATTTGGCAGGTTTATCAAAAGAAGGTTTACGCGCAGCTATTATGCAAGAGCGTCGAGTGGAATTGGCCTTTGAAAATCATCGTTGGTTTGATTTACAAAGAACCATGACTCCAGCTGAATTGACAGCATTTATGAATGCGCATGGAGCTAGAGAGAAAGCAAATCCTACTGTTTCAAGAGGAGGAATCGCCTTTAATGCCTTGGATTATGTATATTCTGATTTTGAATATTACTTACCAATTCCTGCTCCTCAAATTTTGATTAATAACAAATTAACCCAAAACCCAGGGTATAACTAAGGGATTTTTTATTTAGATTAATCTTTGTAAAATTGCCGAGTGCACGGACTTGCTCTCCGTGCCTCGGTAATACAAAGATTTAAACCTATTATAACAAACATTTCTGTGCAAAATAGTACTGAACTTATAGCCTTTTTAGGTCGATTACACCCATTAATTGTACATTTCCCCATAAGTTTATTATGGGTCGTATTGCTGCTGGAAGCGATTTCATGGAAGCAATCCTCCCATCAATTTAAACCAGCCATTCATTTGATGCTTTGGGTAGTGAGTATCTCTGCCCTATTAGCCGTAGCTTTTGGATTGATTCTTTCCAACCAAGATGATTATGCAGGCACTACGGTAGCCTGGCACCAATGGTCTGGTATAGCAACTTTGGTACTAGCAGCTTTGGCCTTGTTGGCATTCAAAGCCGACGAAACCAAATCCTATCGAGCTTTATTATTGCTTTCCGTTTTTGGAGTAACTTTTGCAGGTCATTATGGCGCGATGCTGACGCATGGTGACGATTACTTGAGCTCTGTTTGGAATCCTGAAATGTCCAAAGATTCGACTTCTGTGGCACCCAAAATTGATGTAAAAAAATTACAAGGAGATATTAATGTAGATCAAAAAGAAGCTTTAGCCATTGAGGCAAGAAGTATTTTGACCAAACACTGTACCAACTGCCATGGTACCAAAAAAGTAAAAGGGAAGCTCCGTTTAGACGAATTGAAATACGTCTTGAAAGGAGGAGAAAATGGTGAAGCCTTAGTCATTGGTCATCCTGAAAAAAGCGATATCATTCATCGTATCAAATTACCAGCTAGTCATGATGATGCCATGCCAACCAAAGGCAAGCGTCTGACAAAAGCAGAAATTGAAGTTTTAGAAACATGGATTAAGCAAGGTGCCCCATGGCCTAATTCACCAAATACGACACGACCTTTAGCTTTACCTGAAGATAAAGAAAAGGACTTGGCCATTTCTAATGACTTACCTACAGGACCAGTTCCGGCTGCCTTTCAAGAAGGAGAAAATGCCGTGGCAAGTCCCGCAGTACAAATCTTAAACACGAATCAAGTAGATGAATTGAACATCAAAGTTCGAACCATCTTAGCTCATAATTGCTATAGTTGCCACAATGCCACCAAAACCAAAGGGAAGCTTCGCCTTGATAAGAAAGAATTTCTATTTAAAGGGGGCGAAAATGGGCCTATTTTAGTGGCTGGATATCCTGATAAAAGTGATATGATTCGTCGGGTTAAACTACCTGAAGGACATGATGATGCCATGCCTACCAAGGGTAAGCGTTTGACCAAAGAAGATGTTGCTTTGCTGGAATTTTGGATTAAACAAGGTGCACCTTGGCCTACAGGCCCAGAGAAAAGTTTGTACCGAGTAGCAGCTTTAGAGCCTCGTTTACCAAGTCTCCCTACGGCTAATGCCCAAGCACAGCAACCCATCGATTTATTTGTAGATCAATATTTCAAGAAAAATAAGATTGCATGGAAAAAACCCGTGGATGATGCTACTTACATTCGTCGAGTTTACTTGGATGTGCAGGGTTTATTACCTAATCCACAAGCCATACAAAACTTCATTTCGGATAAACGTGCCAACAAAAGAGAGTTGTTAGTACAATCATTGTTGAATGATAATTCGGCTTATGCCCAGCATTGGTTTAGCTTTTGGAATGATGCATTGAGAAATGATTATACTGGAACAGGTTATATCACAGGCGGCCGATTTGGGATCTCTAAATGGTTGTATGGCTCTTTGAAAAACAATAAACCTTATGACCAATTTGTCAAAGAATTAATCAGTCCTAACAAGGAATCGGAAGGATTTATCAAAGGGATTAAGTGGAGAGGAACGATTAATTCGAGTCAAAGCACTGAGATGCAAGCCGCACAGAATGTGGCTCAGGTATTCTTAGGCTTAAACTTAAAATGCGCTTCTTGCCACGATAGTTTTATCAGTGATTGGAAATTGGATGACGCTTATGCCTTTGCCAATGTTTTTGCGGATCAAACGTTAGAAATTCATAAATGTGATTTACCAACAGGCCGTATGGCTGGCCGTGGTGTCTTATATAATTCATTAGGCAAAATTAAAGAAACACCCATCACCGCTGATCGCTTGGTTCAATTGGCAGATATTTTAGTGCAAAAGAAAAACGGTCGACTATACCGTACTTTGGTCAATCGGGTTTGGGCGCAGTTGATGGGACGTGGTATCGTTGAACCAGTAGATGTCATGGACAATGAGCCTTGGAGCCAAGATTTATTGGATTATTTGGCTTATGATTTCGCCAATAATGGGTCAGATATGAAACGATTGATGTCTCAAATTTTGACATCTAAAACCTATCAATTACCAACGGTTGGCTTCAAAGAAGTATCTATGTTAACGGCATCTAATTATGTCTTTAAAGGAATGACGAAACGTCGATTAACAGCCGAGCAATTTGCTGATGCGGTGAGCCAGTCTTTCTTCCCTTTATATTCGGATTCTGCCTTGGCAGTGAAAATGTTACCAACCGATATCAAGAAAGATATTCCTTTTGCTCGTGCTGCCTTGGTTAAAAATGATCCGTTTTTAACTGCACTAGGTAGACCTAATCGTGAGACAGTTTCAACCAGTAGAACTTCACAAGCCAATTTATTACAGGCATTGGAATTGACCAATGGAGTAAAATTCAATTATACCTTGAATACAGGGGCTAAGATTTGGGTAGCCAAATACAGCACAAGTGATGCCTTGGTGAACGCTTTGTATCGTCAAGCTTTGGGCCGTAACCCAAGTTCACGTGAAATGGAATTAGCGATACGGTACTTGGGTAAAAAGCCCAGTGTAGAAGGAGTACAGGATTTTGTGTGGGCAATCACATTACTTCCTGAATTTCAATTAATTATCTAAGTTTTGAAATAGAATATCGTGTATTTTTGTATATGAAGACGAATTATAACAGAAGGGAATTTTTACAGAATACGAGTATGGCCACGTTGGCGGCTATGGGAATGAACTCGCCTATGGCAAGTTTGCTCGCAGGTTCCAATAATCCGATTGCCCAAAGGGCCGCCTCGGCTGATACAGTTATCTTGTTATGGATGGCAGGTGGTATGGCTCATACTGAGACTTTTGACCCGAAACGCTATACTCCTTATGAAAAAGGAATGGAAGGGAATCGAGTACTAAGTACCTTCAAGTCAGTGCCAACCAAATTAGATGGAATTCATTTTTCAGAAGGATTGGAGGGAATCGGAAGTGTGATGGACAAAGGGACTTTAATCCGTTCTTATGTAGCTGCCGACTTAGGGCATATTTTGCATACTCGCCATCAATATAATTGGCATACTTGTTATGAACCTCCTCAAACGGTAGCGGCTCCTCATATGGGTGCTTGGATTGCCAAGGAATTAGGACCTAAAAACCCAGTGATTCCTGCGTTCATCGATATTGGACAGCGTTTTACAGTAGGTGAGGGAGAAGAATTAAAGGCTTTCCACTCAGCAGGCTTTTTAGGAAATGAATTTGGTCCTTTTTTCATCCCAGATCCTAGTCAAGGATTGGATAGTGTGCGTCCCCCAGTTGGGATGAATATGAAACGATTTGAAGGTAGAAATAAGCTGTACAATGATTTAATTAGTAAGAGCCCGTTTGGTGATTTTGGTAGTGATTATCAAAAAGAATCCCTTCGCCGTTCTATGGAGCAAGCCTATATATTGTTGAATTCACCCGAATCCAAGGCCTTTAATTTAAGCTCTGAACCTAAAGAAAGCTATGATATTTACAATACAGGACGCTTTGGACTAGGTTGTTTATTGGCCCGTCGATTAACGGAACAAGGAGCTCGTTTTATTTCTGTAACGACCGAATACGAGCCATTCTTTGGTTTTGATACCCATGAAAATGGCCATACGCGTATGGTGGGCATGAAAAAACAAATCGATGGTCCCGTGTCGCAATTGATAAAAGATTTGGACAAAACAGGTCATTTAGACAGAACCTTAGTTATCGTGGCTTCCGAGTTTAGTCGGGATATGATGGTGGAAGGTCGCCCTGACCAAACAGTTAAAGAACAAGTCAATCAGCCGGAGATTCTGAATGACATGAAATTTTACGGGATGCACCGTCACTTTACAGATGGTTGTTCTATTCTGATGTTTGGAGGAGGCATTAAGCGTGGACACGTTTACGGCAAAACAGCTGATGAAAGACCGTGCAAAACCATTGAAAATCCTGTCAAAATTGCTGGTATTCATCAAACCATGTATCACGCATTAGGTATTAAAGCCGATACACAATATGAAATTGAGAAAAGACCTTTCTATACTACGCCAGATGGTAAAGGTCAGGTTGTCAAAGATTTATTGATTAAAGCATAATGAAAGGGATTCACGTTCTGTTAACGTATGGTTTGGTGCTTGGTTTGGCTATGGGCTTGGATTCATGTTCCTCAAATACCTCCCAAGTTCAGGAAGAACCTATACCTGAATTAGTTAGTTATAATTTTGATATACGCCCTATCTTATCAGATAAGTGCTCTGCCTGCCATGGACCTGATGCTAACAAGCGAGAGGCAGGCTTACGTTTAGATGATTCCGTCAGCGTATTTAAAGCATTAAAAGAACATCCTAACGCTTATGCCTTAGTGCCTGGAAAACCAGAATTATCCGAAGTATTCCTTCGTATTTCTACGGATGATACTACGAAAATGATGCCGCCCAAAGCCTCACATTTGAAGTTATCTGCTCGAGAAATCGACCTCATCGAAAAATGGATTAAGCAGGGAGCCAAATATGAAAAACATTGGGCTTTTGTGGCTCCTAAAAAGCCAACCCTTCCTGAGGTGGATCAGAAAGATTGGGTAAAAAATGAGATAGATTACTTTGTGCTTCATAAAATGGAGCAGAAAGATTTAAGTCCGAATGAGGAGGCTGATAAGGAAAGATTATTGAAACGTGTGGCTTTAGATTTAAATGGCTTACCTCCGAGTTTGAGCCAAATGGATCGTTTTTTGGCAGACAATTCCCCCAAAGCCTACGAAAAAATGGTGGATGAGCTGTTGAAGAATCCTAGCTATGGAGAGAAAATGGCAGTTTATTGGTTGGATTTGGCTCGTTATGCTGACTCCCATGGTTATCAAGATGATGGATATAGAACGCAATGGCCTTGGCGTGATTGGGTCATTCATGCGCTCAACAAAAACATGCCTTATAGTCAGTTTGTCACTTGGCAGCTGGCGGGAGATTTAGTACCAACTTCCAATCCTGCCCAAGCAAAAGAACAATTATTGGCAACAGGTTTTAACCGTAACCATAAAATTACGGAAGAAGGTGGCGTCATTCAGGAAGAATACCGGGTCAGTTATGTGGCGGACCGGAGTGATTTATTTGGCAAAGCATTTTTAGGAGTCACAATGGAATGTGCCCGTTGCCATGATCATAAATATGATCCCATTACTCAAAAGGATTACTACCAGACTTTTGCATTTTTCAATAATGTGAAAGAAGTAGGAATTGAGTCAGTGATTGGAGGTCCTGAAACCTATGCTAAAAAGCCTTTGATGGAAATCAGTAATGAAGATGTAAAGGGAATCTTGAAGTTTATCAATAAACAAGATACATCTCGACTTATTGTCTCTGTCATGAGTGATTTGGATACGGCACGTGTGAGCACCATCTTGAAAAGAGGAAATTATGATGCGCCTGGTGAAGTGGTTCAGCCAGCTATGCCTAGTGTTATTTTGCCTTTTGCTAAAAATCTTCCCAAGAATAGATTAGGCCTTAGTAAATGGCTTTTTGATCGCAAAAACCCACTGACTTCTCGCGTATTTGTGAATCAGATGTGGCAAGAGTTTTTTGGAAAAGGGATTGTGAAAACTACTGGGGATTTCGGTATGCAGGGGGAATTGCCTACTAATCCAGCATTATTGGATTGGCTAGCGGTAGATTTCATGGAGCACGGCTGGAATATAAAACGATTAGTGAAACAAATGGTGATGTCGGCCACTTATAGGCAGTCGGCTAAAATGAGTCCTGAGAAATTGGCTAAAGACCCTGAAAATACCTACTTGTCTCGTTCTTCACGTTCACGAATAAACGCTGAATTTGTTCGGGACGTGGTTTTATCTAGTAGTGGATTATTAGTACCAATGGTTGGTGGTCCGAGTGTGAAACCGTACCAACCTCCTGGATTATGGGAAGGAGCTACTTCAGGTCGTGGATTATTATCCATGTATGTGCAAGATCATGGAGCTAGTTTGTATCGCCGAGGAATGTATACTTTAATCAAAAGAACGGTACCTCCTCCGACCATGAGTATTTTTGATGCGAGCAATCGAGATGTATGTGAGGTGAGAAGATTGAAAACCAATACTCCATTGCAGGCTTTGGTGATGATGAATGACCCAACAGTTTTGGAGGCGTCTCGGGTTTTGGCTGCCAAATTATTGCAAGAAAATAATCAGGTTTCTGATAAAATCAACAAGGCTTTCCGGATGATTGTTTGTCGGAGGCCTACCGAGAAAGAGATGAATATTTTGACGGCATATTACAGTAAAGAATTGAAGAAAATCAATTTAAAACAAGCTAATAAATTGTTGGCTGTTGGGGAATATCCTATACCAAATCAAGTTGATAAGCAACTATTAGCGGCATTGATGCGTGTGGTCAATACCATTTATAATTTAGAGGAAACCATTACTAGAACCTAAGCTGATGTTAGAAAAAGAAATATTGGAACACGGGCTAAGTTTTAATCGTAGAAGATTCTTGTCGACGATGAGTTTAGGGCTAGGAAGTGTGGCCTTAGGATCATTATTGGTTCCAAGTTTATTGAATGGAGGAGACCAAGATGGCGCTGAATTTACCCCGGGGATTCCTCATTTTGCTCCTAAAGCAAAACGGGTTATTTATTTATTTCAGAACGGCGCGCCTTCCCAATTAGAGACATTTGATTACAAGCCTAAACTCTGTGATATGATGGGCTTAGATCTTCCAGCATCTGTCCGTGGTACGCAGCGTTTGACGGGCATGACGGCCAATCAGGCTACATTTCCTTTGGCACCGTCTTTTACTAATTTCAAGCAATATGGACAATCTGGGGCATGGATAAGTGATATTATGCCTTATACTTCTAAGATTGTGGATGATATTTGCATCATTCGATCCATGTATACCGAGGCGATTAATCATGATCCCGCTTTAACGTTTTTCCAGACAGGTTCGCAACAAGGGAATCGCCCTAGTATGGGTTCTTGGTTAAGTTATGGTTTGGGGAATGAGAATAAGAACTTACCTGATTTTACTGTTTTGCTTTCTCGTGGAATCGGAAATGGTCAAGGAGTATATTCCAAATTATGGTCAAATGGTTTTTTAGATTCCATTCATCAAGGGGTTCAATTTAGTAAAGGAGAGGATCCTGTTTTGTACTTGAGAGATCCTGAAGGAATGGATCGCAAGGAGAGAAGAGAGATGCTGGATCATTTGGCGGAGCTCAATGATTTGTCTTATCAGGAATTCGGAGATCCTGAGATTTCAGCTAAGGTGAAGCAGTATGAAATGGCCTATCGCATGCAAACTGCCGTGCCTGAGGTGATGGATTTATCGAAAGAGTCAGATGACATCATCAAATTATATGGTCCTGATTGTTTAGTGCCTGGGACCTTTGCTGCCAACTGTTTATTGGCTAGAAAGCTTTCTGAAAATGGTGTTCGATTTGTGCAATTGTATCACCAAGGTTGGGACCAACATGGGAATTTGCCATTTGAGATACAAAGTCAGGCAAAAGATACAGATCAAGCATCTGCTGCATTGATTTCCGACTTAAAACAACGCGGATTACTGGATGAAACCTTAGTGATTTGGGGAGGGGAGTTTGGTCGTACCTGTTATAGTCAAGGGAAATTGACCATCGATAATTATGGAAGAGATCATCACCCGCGCTGCTTCAGTATTTGGATGGCCGGAGGAGGCATTAAGCCGGGTATGGTGTATGGAGAAACGGATGAATTGGGCTATAATGTTCAGAAAAATCCAGTTCATGTGCATGATTTCCAAGCTACAGTCTTAAATCAATTGGGTTTAGATCACGAAAAATTAGTCTATAAACATATGGGTCGAAGGTTCCGTTTAACTGATGTATCAGGAAAGGTAGTTCGAGATATCATTAGTTAAGTGCTTTATATGAAGAATAGTAAGCTTACCGGTATATTAGAACAAGTATTATTAGCCTCTTTTTTCTTTGTAGGCTTTTTACTGGTTTTTGAAAGTGAGTTAAAAATACCTTTGTTTTTGCAGCCTTTCGGCCGACTCCATACGCTTCTTCTGCATTTCCCCATTGTTTTGTTATTGTTGGCGATGTTCATGGAATTTTTCCGTTTTCAAGCGAGCCTACAGGAGAATAAAACCTATCTTCAGATAACTCAATTGCTGATTTTGGTAGGAGCATTGAGCTCGGGTATTACCGTCATGATGGGTATTTTTTTAGCCAAAGAACCCGGCTACGGTGGTGGAGATTTGTATTGGCATCGTTGGTTGGGAGTTGGGACTTATTTATTTGCTTCACTAATTTATTGGATTCGTAGTAGGAGTTGGTATCAGGTTACTTGGGCCAAATGCATGTCGATATCCATGGCATTGATGTTAGTATTGGTAGGACATTTTGGAGGGAATCTGACACATGGCGGCAACTTTGTATTGGAGCCATTGATGAAAAATCAAGCAGTACCATTAGAGGAGGCAGTAGTATTTCAAGACTTAGTACAACCCATTTTAGAAAAGAAATGTGTGGCATGTCATAATCCAGATAAAATAAAGGGAGAGCTTTTATTGACAGATGCTAAGTCCATAGCTAAAGGTGGTAAAACGGGGCCATTATTTGTGGCAGGAAAACCCGAGTTAAGTTTGCTAATCCAGCGTGCACATTTATCTATTGATGACAAAAAACACATGCCGCCTATTGGGAAACCTCAGTTAAGTGATGATGAGTTGCAATTACTAAGCTGGTGGGTGAAAGAAAAAGCTTCGTTTACCAAGAAAGTTGTGGATTTAGCTTCCACGGATTCCTTACGAATATTATCTACTAAACTATTAGCGTCTTCTGGTCCCAAAGAGGAAGAATTTGATTTCCAAGAAGCAGATGAAAAGACGATTCAAAAACTATCAAATGAGTATAGAACGATTATGCTTTTTGCTAAAGACTCGCCTGCCTTATCGGTGAATTTCTTTAATAAAGCGCAATACAAAGCCCCTAAGCTGGAGGAATTGAAAGAGATTAAGGAACAAATAGTCACCTTAAGTTTGGCAAAAATGCCTGTTCAAAATGCTGATCTAGCTTTTGTGAAAATCTTTGAACACCTGCATACGTTGAATTTGAATTTTACAGACATCTCGGAGGTAGGTTTGAAAGAATTGGCAGGCATGAAAGAATTAATGGTTTTGTCGATTTCAGGAACGAAACTTAGAGCAGCTGGATTGGCTTCTGCCTTGAAAGCCATACCTAACCTAAAAAAGGTATATGTTTGGGATGCGGGATTGAGTCGAGAAGATATTCAAATCCTCCAAAAGCAATTAAAGGGAATTCAAGTAGTTGGAGGTTTTCAAGATGATGGAAGCAATCCATTGAAATTAAACCCACCTCAGGTAAAGAATCCATCGACCATTTTTGACGAGTATATTGAGGCTCAATTAGGGCACCCTATTAAAGGGGTTGAGATTCGTTATACTACAGATGGAAGTATTCCTGATAGTGCTAAATCTTCCATTTTTGCAGGAAATTTGCGGTTGAACCAAAATACTTCTATTCGGGCTAGAGCCTTTAAACCAGGATGGATAGGAAGTGAAGAGGCTATCTTCGATTTTTATCGAGGACATTTTAGACCTGATAGTGCAGTTCTATTGACGCCACTCAATCGGGTACATCAAGCTGCGGGAGCCAAGACTTTTTTTGATGGTAGGCTGGGGTCCTTCAATGCCAATAGTCCAGCATGGGCCAATAATTGGGCGGGAGTTAGGAATAATGATTTGGTCTTAGTGACCATGTTTAAGCAAGCCATTACGCTTTCATCTGTTGAGCTAAGAATCATGGTAGAAACTCAAACGGGGATTTTCCCTCCTGAATCCGTGGAAGTTTGGGGAGCCACCATTGAAAATCAATGGAAACTGATGGCCAAGTTTAAGCCAGCTATTCCCAAGGAAAATTTCCCACACACCCTTCCTTTGATTGGGACTAGGTTTAAGCCTTCAACCGTTAAATACATCAAAATAGTGGCTAAGCCGCTGGAGAAAATTCCAGGTTGGCATCCTTCTAAAGATAAGCGTGCCTTATTTTTGGTCGATGAGATGTTTTTTAATTAGCAGTTGCGATTTCATCCTGAGGAATTAGGGATTTTGTCGCTTTATATATGACACAGAGAAGAATATAGTTTTCTGCTAAAATTTCCTTTCTATATTTGTCGCCATGAAAAATGGCCTTTTATTGCTAGGGAGTATTTTACTATTTGGAAGTACTACTTTATTATCTCAGCAATCAGCACCTCCTCCAGCACCTACTCCTGTTGAAGTGATGTTTGGAAATAACCGAATGAATTTTCAATTGATTCTTAATAAATCCATTGATGCAAAAGGGAAATTCTCTTTTTTTAATGTGACCAATGGGGCGGTAGATTACCATAACAAAAACGAAGAAACAGAAATTGTCGTAGTGAATACGATTAACTACGACTTGGGTAATAATTTCAAAGCAAGTGCTGGTGCACAGTGGCATTTTAAACTCGGATTAGTACCCTTGGTAGGTGTCCAGTATTTCAAAGCAAACCCCACGTGGTTGCTTTTAGTATCTCCTAATATTTGTCTTTTACCTACCACCAATATGGAAGTAGTGAGTTTAGTGGAATTCAAGCCTTCCTTGAATCCTAAAACCCGACTATATACAAGAGGTCAATTGTTGTATAATCAAGTATTGGATGGAGGAATTCATGCCCGCAGTGGGTATACATTTCGGGCGGGTATTAGTCGCCAGAAATTTACCTATGGTATTGGTATGAACTTCGATTATTATGGCCCTTTCAAAGCTGAAAAGTTGAATACAGGGGTCTTTGTGAGAATAAGCTTATAGCTTGATTTTGAGGTGTGCAAGGGTATTTAACAAACTGTTTACTTGCGCATATTTGTATTACTAAGGACTTCCCTTAACTTGCTAATATAAACCTCATACAACCATGAAAAAGCTATGTTTATTATTGAGCATGTTGTGCTTTTCTTTTTTCACTTATGCCCAACATATAGGTACAACCGTTTCTTTACCCAATGGGTGGAAATTGAGTCCAGCAGGTAAATCGTTTCCATTAGGAGATTTGCCCCTCAATATGGTCATTAGTCATTCCAAAAAATGGGCTGCGGTGACAAATAATGGGCAAAGTAAACACAGTGTTTATCTCATTGATATTGCTAAGCAACAGGTGGTTGATTCCATGACGGTGGCCAAAGCTTGGTATGGTTTAGCATTTAATTCGGATGATTCACAATTATTTGTTTCGGGAGGTCATGATAATAAGATTCTTCATTTAGGAATAAATGCTGGCAAGTTGAGCTTAAAGGGGGAAATCAAATTGGGAGATGCTTGGCCCAACCGAATTGCTCCCTCGGGTTTAGCCTTTGATGATGTACGTCAAAGATTATATGTAGTGACTCGAGATAATCGCAGTCTGTATATAGTTGATCCTAAGAATAATCAAGTACTTCAACAATTTGGCCTAGATGGAGAAGCATACATGTGTTTGTTAAGTCCTTCTAATAATGAACTATATATTTCTTGCTGGGGATGTAATCAAGTTTTGGTATTTGATTTAAAGGCGAACTTATGGAAGAAGTCCATCGAAGTAGGAGATAACCCTAACGAAATGGTGCTCCATCCCAATGGAAAAACGTTGATGGTTTGTAATGCCAATGACAATAGTGTTTCAGTGATTGATTTGAAATCGCAGAAAGTGATTGAAACCTTGGATGTAGCTTTATATCCCAATTCTCCAGCAGGATCTACCACCAATGGACTGGCCATAGATCCTAAAAGTAACTATTTGTACATCGCCAATGCGGATAATAATTGCCTTGCTGTATTTGATGTTAATATCCCTGGAAAAAGTCTAGCTAAAGGTTTTATCCCTGTTGGTTGGTATCCCAGTAATGTCAAAGTGATTCAAAATCAAATTTGGGTCATCAATGGAAAAGGGAATACTTCTATGGCTAATCCTTATGGTCCAAGGCCAATTAGAAAAGGAGAAGAAGTGAATTTACATGCAGGAGATTCCAATGCTCCCAAGGAAGTACAATATATAGGCTCCATGTTTAAAGGAACAATGAGTGTTATTCCTAGGCCTAAGTCTCAAGATTTGCCTGTTTATACGAAGGCGGTATATCAAAACTCAGCCTATCAACCTGAGAAATCTGATGTGGCTGATAAGCAGGCTCCTGGTTTTCCAATTCCTATGAAGGCGGGGCAAATATCTCCCATTAAATACGTGTTTTATGTGATTAAGGAAAATAGAACCTATGATCAAGTTTTGGCAGATGTAAAAGGGGGCAATGGAGATACGACATTATTGCTTTTTGGAAAGAAATATACCCCCAATCAACACGCGATTGCCGAGTCATTTGTGCTATTAGATAATTTTTATGTGGATGCTGAAGTGAGTGCAGATGGCCACCATTGGACCATGGGAGCATATGCCACAGATTATATGGAGAAAAGTTGGCCTACTAGCTACGGTGGACGGGGAGGAGGAATTTATGGAGAGGCAGAGCGTAGTGTATCTCAAAATAAGAATGGATACATCTGGGATCAATGTAATCGATATGGGGTTTCATTTAGAACCTATGGGGAATTTGTGTCCAATGGAAAGGCTAATATTCCCATATTGAATAATCATTTTCATCCGACATTTCCAAGTTATAATTTGGCTATTCAGGATACAACACGCTTGGCAATTTGGAAGAAGGAATTCGAACAGATGGTTAAAGAGAATCGTGTCCCCCGATTTAATTCATTACGCATGGGAAATGACCATACAGAAGGGTTGCGCATTGGGAAGCCAACACCCTATGCACACGTGGCTGACAATGATTTAGCAGTTGGGCAATTGATCGAAACATTAGCAAAAAGCCCTATTTGGAATGAAACAGCGGTCTTTATTTTGGAAGATGATGCTCAAAACGGTGCCGATCACGTAGATGCACATCGGAGTACAGCTTATGTGGCAGGTGGATTTGTCAAAAGGAATTTTGTGGATCATACCATGTATACAACAAGTTCCATGTTACGTACCATGGAATTGATTTTAGGTTTACCTCCCATGACGCAGTATGATGCTGCGGCTATGCCTATGTGGAAAAGCTTTGATTCAGTGGCTAAGCCCTTTGACTTTAAAGCCATCGTTCCTCAAATTAACTTATTGGAGAAAAATGTGGTTCAGAATCAATGGCAAAGGCAATCAGAATTATTCAATTTTGAAAAGGAAGATGCTAATAACGATGTAGCGTTTAATCGAGTGTTATGGCATGGATTGAAAGGAAATGTCCCATTTCCTGGACCAAAGCGGGCTGCCTTTATCTTTCCTGTTAAGAAAAAAGACCAAGATGATGATTGATATATTCAAAGGTGGCTTCGAGTACCTCAGCTATCGTAGAATGTTTATCAATTCCTCAATAACGGTGACTTCGAGTAACCTCAGTCACCGTATAATAGCTGTGCCTTTCAACAATAGCATTGGCTTTAAATGAATAATCCAACTTTGAATGTCTATTAATTCCTCAATAACGGTGACTGAGGTACTCGAAGTCACCGTAGAATAGTTGTGCCTCTCGAAGCCACCGTATGTGCCTCACGAATAAACCAAGCGGTAGATAATAGAGCTAGGTTTTTAATGATGTATTGTCCTACCAAAGTAGGAGTAAATATGAATTGCCAAGTATCATTTGGGAGAAAGACAGTCGGAAGAAAAGTCGTGATAAGGTGCAATATCAAAGCGTAAAATGCCCAAGATGTAAATGCTGGAAATAGCCAAATTAGACCTAAAGCACATTCAATAAATCCGAAATAAAAAGAGAAAGTATCTAAGCCTAATGCCTGATGCAAGGTAGCCTCATACAAATGTTCTACTAATTTTTCTGCTGGAGAAATCCCTGCTACTTTTAGCGCACCGAACCAAAAGTAGATGATAAACAAGGAGATTCTACTGAACCAAATGATTGTTTTTCTTTCCATAAGCTAAATCCTTTGGTTCAAAACTAAGAGAAGCTGAAAGAATTAAAAATGACAAACATCAGCTCCCAGCCGGTGGCTTCGAGAACCTCTGCTACCTTGCTAGTTTATTAGATGGTTATTATACGGTGACTTCGAGAACCTCAGCCACCTTACTAGTTTATTAGATGGTTAATATACGGTGGCTTCGAGAACCTCAGCCACCGTATTAGTTTGCTAAATGGTTATTATTCGGTTGCTGAGTTTCTCAAACTCAACATGATTCTTCCATTATATAAATCAATAGAAGAAGGTGACTGAGGTTCTCGAAGTCACCGTTATTGTAAAGTTGATATTGATTCTATGGTGGCTGAGGCCCTCGAAGTCACCGTTATGCCATATCCAAAGCTCTCAATTGCAGCTTACGGTTTCCTCTAAACTCATTTACTTCTAGGTGATAGACCAATGAAATGGGCTTCTGATTCAGATATGCTTCCATTAAGCCTTCGTAGAAGTCGGCACGAAGGTTAAAGGCGATAACCTCCATGGCTGGGTTTTCAGGTTTGTCTTGGACAAATAATTTCAGATGCGCCTCTTTCAATATGGTGGGTGGAGCCGTTTGGAAAAGTTGATTACTTTGAAAAAGTGGAATCATATTTCCCGGTCCGAAAGGAGAAAGTCGAATTAATAATTTGTCGTGAAAAGCTAAGTTGAGGGCAGAAAGTGGAATTTCCATATCAATCAATAACTCCGCTTGTGGAGGATTTTCTGTTAGACCTATTTTGACTAACTCGTCGAACCGCTGAATAAAGGCTGGTAAATCTTCTGGTTTGAGATGTAAGCCTGCTGCATGGGTATGTCCTCCAAACTGAACCAATAAATCCGCACAAGATTCTAGTGCAGCGTGAATGTCAAAGCCTTTGACAGAACGAGCAGAACCAACTAAATGGCCATTCGATTCAGTGAGAATGATGGTTGGACGATAATAGTGTTCCTGTATTTTACTTGCCACAATGCCCACTACACCTTTGTGCCAAGAAGCGTGAAAAAGTACCGTAGAAAAGGCTGTTGGTAAAAATGCATCTTGTTGGAAGATTTCTAAGGCCTGTTGAACAATTTCCTTTTCTACTTCCTTCCGACTTTGGTTCTGTTTCAAAACGGCCTCGGCTAATTGACTAGCTTCGAGCGTGTCAGAAGCCAATAGTAATTTAACAGCACCATGCGCATGATCCATTCTACCAGCGGCATTGATGACAGGAGAGATGGAGAATACAATATCAGTAACCTGAATTGGAGCAGTCCTTCCTGCATTTTGAAGTAAGTATGCTAATCCAGGAGAAGGGTTTTTACTTAGCTTCTCTAAACCAAAATAGGTTAATATTCGATTTTCTCCAATGATAGGAACCATGTCGGCAGCTATACTACACGCCAGTAAATCGATTCGTTCCCAGAGCGGTTCAGGCTCTAAAAAATTAGCTTCTATAAATGCCTGTAAGAGTTTGAAACCTACGCCACAACCTGTCAATTCTTTAAATGGATAGGTACAATCTTTTCGTTTAGGATCTAAAACAGCCAAGGCATTTGGAAGTACCTCATCGGGTAAGTGGTGATCACATACTATGAAATCGATGCCGTGCTCATTACACCAAGCGACTCTCTCATGGGCTTTAATGCCGCAGTCTAAAGAAATAATTAAGCTATAGTCGTTGTCTTGGGCATATTGAACACCAGCTTGAGAAACCCCATAGCCTTCGGTATATCGGTCGGGAATGTAATAGTCGCAATCCGCCCCAAGAATCTCACTTAGATATCCATAAACCAGCGCTACAGAAGTAGTCCCGTCCACATCATAATCACCATAAATCAATATTTTCTCACCAGTCTCCAAGGCGAGGCCAAGCCGTTCCACGGCTTTGTCCATATCTTTCATCAAAAAAGGATCATGGATGGAAGCTATTTCAGGGAGCATGAAAGCTTTGGCTTGTTCAAAGTTTTGTATTCCTCTGGATAAAAGTAATTGTAAGAAATATGGATTTTTAACGGTACTTAATTCATGAGATAGCTGTTGTAATGCTTCTTTTTCGGGAGGAGGCAACAGCGTCCATTTCTTTTTAGGCAACATAGAGGGTCGGCTTGTAGAGGTACAAAATAGTATGACTGTTTTTTTTAATAAGGCTTAAAATGGAAGAATAGGAGGATGTTTCAATTAGGAATTTATTAAACAGGTTTTTAATCATTAAATCTCTATAATTATCCCCAGATTAAATAATTAAAATAATTGATTATCAATTGCTTGATTTTATAATGCAAAAACCTTCATTCTTAATTCTACATTCTTCATTCTACATTACTTAATGTGCCACCCCATCCCGCTTCACCACCTTCCAAGCAGTTAAACACATGATTTTCAGATCAAAAAGAAAAGATTGTTTTTGGAGGTATTCAGCATCGAATGCCACTTTTTGTTCATTAGGAATTTCATCCCGGCCATTGACTTGAGCCCAGCCGGTAAGTCCAGGTACTAAAGTATGTACCGAAGCTTGAGTTCTGGCAGTATTTAAATCTGCCTGACTAGGAAGCGAAGGACGTGGGCCCACAAACGACATGTCGCCATTCAGGATGCACCATAACTGGGGGATTTCATCTAAACTCGATTTTCTTAGGAAAGAACCAATGGGTGTTAGAAATTGATCAGGGTTGCTCAGTAAGTGCGTAGCCACTACAGGGGTATTGGTCAACATGGTTCTGAACTTGGGCATGGGGAAAGGGACATTATTTTTACCCATGCGGGTAGACCAATAGATAATAGGTCCAGGGGAGGTGAATTTCACCAAAATTGAGATAAAAATGGCAGGAATTATAAGAATTAGGCTTAAAACGAGGGCTAAAAGTAAATCAAATATTCGCTTCATGGTCTAATTTTTGATACAAATATAGGCAATTTGAAGCCTATGAGGGATTCTTCGGAAATAAAGTGCCACATAATAAATAATATTTCCCTCTTTAGATGAAAAAGTTTATTTTTGTTACTCAATTTTGTATCAGTCTGCTCACACAATATGTGAGTCAGGTGGGCGAAGCCATAGTAAGCCATCTCTTTTTCTTTGCAATTAGATTCCATTTTTTCTGGTAAAATACGTGTCAAGCTATTGACCAAACTCCTGCTTAATCCAGCAAGTAAGGTATACTTACGTGGTCTAGAAAGGGAGTTAGGGGTGAGTAGTAATACGGTCCGTTTGGAATTGAATAAGCTGAATGAGATGCACCTGATTAAAGTTCAGGTAGATCCAGACAATACCAAGGTGAAGCATTATGCCGTCAATACGGCACACCCGATGTTCAGCTCCCTACGAGGAATTATCATGCAATTTGTGGGTTTGGATCAAATCATTGAACAAGTAATTGACAAATTAGGAAACGTAGAAAAGGTATATCTGACGGGAGATTTAGCAGAAGGGAAAGATTCTCCTTTTGTAGATTTAGTGTTGATTGGTGACGTGGATAAAGACTATTTATATCAATTAATTCAGAAGGCTGAGGGACTTATTCCCCAGAAAAAAATACGAGTAGCGGTTTATGCCAGCCAAGAACAACATGCTTTCTTGGACAATTTTAATGGACCGTATTTTCATTTATTAAATTAGATTCAAATGCATTTAACAGATAAGAAAATAGCAGTTATTGGTTTGGGTTATGTGGGATTGCCATTGGCTGTAGAATTTGGTCAAAAATTCAAAACAATAGGTTTTGATATTAATAAAATCAGAATTTCTCAACTAAAACAAGGGAAAGATGTTACTCTAGAAATTTCTGACGACTACTTGTTAAGTTCAATAACCAATGGTTTATTTTCAGTATCCACTGATTTGAAAGATATTCAAGATTGTGATGTTTACATCGTTACAGTTCCAACACCCACTGATCGATATAATAGACCCGTTTTAACTCCATTAATTAAAGCTAGTGAATCAGTTGGTAGCGTTCTAAGCAAGGGTAATATTGTAATTTATGAAAGCACAGTTTATCCTGGAGTTACTGAAGATGAATGTGTGCCAGTTTTAGAGAGAATTAGTGGGTTAAAATATAACCACGATTTTTTTGCAGGATATAGTCCAGAGAGAATTAATCCTGGAGATAAAGAACATACTGTAACTAAAATATTGAAAGTTACGTCAGGTTCAACACCTGAAATAGCTGAAGTTATCGACCAAATATATAAGTCAATTATTGTAGCAGGAACGTATAAAGCCAGTAACATTAGAGTAGCTGAAGCTGCTAAGGTTATCGAAAATTCTCAACGAGATATAAACATCGCATTTGTCAATGAATTATCTAAAATTTTTAATCTTTTAGGCATTGATACGAATGAAGTGTTGGATGCAGCTGCTACAAAATGGAATTTTCTGAAATTTAAGCCAGGGTTAGTTGGAGGTCATTGCATAGGAGTAGATCCATATTACTTAGCTCAAAAAGCTCAGGAAGTTGGTTATCATCCAGAAATAATTTTAGCAGGAAGAAGATTAAATGATGGGATGGGAGCATATGTAGCCAATGAGACGATTAAGTTGATGCTTAAAAAAGACATTAAAATTAAAAATGCCCGTGTTTTAGTTTTAGGTTTTACTTTCAAAGAAGATTGTCCAGACGTTCGAAATACAAAAGTTATCGATATAATACATGAATTAAATACGTATGATTTGAACTTGACTTTGGTAGATCCATGGGCTGATGAATTGGAAATTAAAAGAGAATATGGTATTGATTCAACTAAAGAAATACCTGCTAATCAGAAATTTGATGCCATTGTATTAGCTGTTGGACACAAACAATTTCTTAAACTTGATTATTTAACTTTTTTAGAAGATATACATGTGATTTTTGATGTAAAAGGTCTTTTATCCAAGGATATTGTAGATATGAGATTGTAAAGAATTAATATTTGTTAGAATGGAAAAAAATAAAATACTAGTTACAGGGTCTGCTGGTTTTATCGGATTTAACTTAGTTAGAAAGCTTTTAAAGTTAAATTATACTGTAGTCGGCATTGATAACATCAATGATTACTATGATGTAAATGTAAAATATGGTCGATTATCAGAATGTGGCATTGATAAAAATCAAATAGGAGAAGGCGTAAAAGTAATTAGTGAAACTGATGGCAATTATTCGTTCTATAAAGGAAATTTAGAAAATAAGGAGTTTATCGAATATGTTTTTGAAAAAGAAACTTTCGATTATGTTGTAAATTTAGCCGCTCAAGCTGGAGTTCGATATAGTTTGACTAATCCTGACATCTACATTCAATCTAACATTGTTGGATTTTTAAATATATTAGAGGCCTCAAGAAATCATAAAATAAAGCACTTGTTATATGCAAGTTCATCAAGTGTTTATGGACTCAATCAAAAATTGCCATTTTCTACTCTAGACAATGTTGATCACCCAATTTCACTCTATGCTGCTAGCAAAAAGAGTAATGAATTGATGGCCCATACCTATAGCCATTTATTTGATATACCTTCTACTGGTTTGCGTTTTTTTACTGTTTACGGTCCATGGGGAAGACCTGATATGGCATTGTTTTTATTTACAAAAGCCATCTTAAATGGAACTCCGATTAATGTGTTCAATGAAGGGAAAATGATAAGAGATTTCACTTATGTGGATGATATAATTGAATCAATTTCTAGATTGATTCTTAAAATACCTTCTAGAAATGAAAATTGGGATGCACTTAATCCACATGGTAATACTTCTAGTGCACCCTACAGAATCTACAATATAGGCAATAATAATCCCGTAAACTTAATGGATTTCATTCATGCATTAGAAGCCAAGTTGAATAAAAAAGCCATTATTAACTACTTGCCGTTACAGGAGGGGGATGTAAAAGCTACATTTGCTGATGTAGAGGATTTGCAACAAGTTATCAATTTTAAGCCCGAAACATCAGTAAAAACGGGTATAAGTAATTTTGTAGATTGGTATCTTAATTTTTTTAATTAATACAACGAAAAGTCAATAATATGTTATCTGGAAAGTCAATTTTAATTACAGGAGGCACAGGTTCGCTTGGTAAAGAATTAACTAAAATCATTTTAGAAAGATGGCCTGATATAAGGCGCTTAGTAATTTATTCAAGAGATGAACAGAAACAATTTCAAATGGCTCAAGAATATCCCGATTCTGCTTATCCTGCTATAAGGTATTTTATTGGAGATGTTAGAGACCTAGAAAGATTAAAAAGAGCTTTAACAGGAATAGATTACGTGATACATACAGCGGCGATGAAACATGTTCATATTGCAGAATACAATCCTGATGAATGCGTAAAGACTAATATCGGGGGTGCTGAAAATTTGATAAAAGCGACTTTGGAATCTGGTGTTACCAGAGTAGTAGCATTATCTACAGATAAGGCATGTGCTCCGATTAATCTTTATGGTGCTACAAAATTAACTTCAGATAAATTATTTATAGCAGCAAACAATATTAAAGGATCAAAAGATATTAGATATTCTGTCGTTAGATATGGTAATGTAATGGGTTCAAATGGGTCAGTAATACCGTTCTTTTTACAAAAAAGAAAAGATGGTGTAATCCCTATTACAGACCCAACTATGACTCGATTTAATATATCCTTAAAAGACGGAGTTGAAATGGTTCTGCATGCTCTTGAAAATGCATGGGGAGGAGAGTTGTTTGTCCCTAAAATACCTTCTTACAGAATTTTGGATGTTGCCAATGCAATAGCTCCATCCTGTGAGCATAAAATTTTGGGAATAAGACCAGGTGAAAAAATTCACGAAGAAATGATTACCATTTCTGATTCATTTACCACATATGATTTAGGTAAATACTTTGTTATTCTTCCACAAGTACCCAATTGGGATCTCATTGAATATATTAAGCAATTCAATGCCATGGAAGTTCCCAATGGATTTAATTATTCGTCGGGAAATAACGACTCCTGGGAAACAATAGAAAGTCTTAGAGAATTAATTATAAAGCATTTAGACGCTGAATTTAAGCCTTTGTAAATGAGAAAGATTATTCCATACGGAAAACAACATATTACCGAAACAGATATCGATGCTGTTATTGAGGTTTTAAAGGGAGATTTTCTTACTCAAGGCCCTAAAATTGAAGAATTTGAAAAAGCATTCAATAACTATATTGGTTCTAGTTATTCAATAGCTGTTACTAATGGAACAGCGGCATTGCATCTCTGTGCTATGGCATTATATGTTCAGCCAGGAGACAAGGTAATAGTTCCACCATTATCCTTTTCGGCTACGGCAAATTGCATTCGTTATTGTGGAGGAGATGTTGTTTTTTCTGATATTGATCCAGAAACGTTATTGCTTGATATCAAATTAGTAAGGAACTTATTAAGTTCATCTCCAGAAGGTACGTTTAAAGGAATTATTCCCGTTGACTTCGGAGGGCGCCCAATTCAGATGGATGAATTTAGAGAACTCGCAGATGAATTTGGACTTTGGATCATTGAAGATGCATGTCATGCACCAGGGGCATTTTATAGAGATAGAACAGGTAAACGGCAGAATTCGGGAAATGGTGCTTTCGCAGATTTAGCAATATTTTCATTTCATCCTGTTAAACATATAGCTTGTGGCGAAGGGGGAATGATTACGACAAATAATAGAGAGCTATATGAACGAATTTTAAAATTAAGAACTCATGGGATAACGAGAGACCCATCATTATTTAAAAATTCAATTTTAGAGGCTGGGGGAGATGCAAGTGACTCAAATTATCCAGGTTGGTATATGGAAATGCAGGAACTTGGTTATAATTATAGACTAACAGATTTTCAGGCAGCCTTAGGTAAAAGTCAATTAGAAAGAGCCAATGAAGGTATTTTAAGAAGGTTGGAAATTGCTTCCAAATACAATGAAGCTTTTATAAATAATAAAAATATTGAAATTATTTTCAATAAAGCCCAATCCGAATTTAGAAATGCACATCATTTATATATTATTCAATTAAAGAATAGGTTAGGCCTTTATAATTTTTTACGAGAGAATGATATTTTTGCCCAAATTCATTATTTTCCTATACATCTAATGCCTTATTATAAAAACTTAGGGTATAAACTTGGAGACATGCCATTTGCTGAAGAATATTATTCAAAGTGCATTAGTTTGCCCATTTATCCTTCGTTAACGGAAGAAGAGCAACTATATGTAATTGATAAAATTAATTCATTTGTCAATGACTAGAGCAATTGAGCTACATACAGAGAGATTAATTCTGAAACCTCTTTCGATGCTTCATTTATCTGAAAAATACGTCAGTTGGTTAAATGATCCGGAGGTAAATATGTATTTAGATAATGGAGGTGATTATACAATGGAAAAGCTCAACCAATATCTAGAAGAAGTTGAAAATAAAAATATTTATTTCTGGGGAATCCATTTAAAAGAAAATTTGAAGCATATTGGAAACATAAAGATTGACCCTATTTATGAAGAAAAAGGATATGGTGAATATGGAATTCTTATGGGCGATAAAAGTGAGTGGAATAAAGGCTATGCAAAGGAAGCATCCTTATGTATTATTAATTTCTGTTTTAACGCAATTGATCTTAAAAAGATTACACTTGGAGTAATAGAAAACAATTTTAATGCTGTTCAATTGTACATAAATTTAGGATTTGTACAAGAACAATTTCTTGAAAATCATGGAATTTATAATAACATGAATTGTAATTGTTTTCGAATGGGATTATCGAATCCCAAGGTTGAATTTAATAAAATATGAAATTTGTAATTGGGAGCGTCCAGTTTGGAATTAATTATGGAATTAATAATTTTTGTGGAATACCTTCTGATGCAGAGTTAAGAGGAATTCTACACAAGGCAATTTCAAACAAAATAAACATCATAGATACTGCGGCAGCATACGGAGATGCGGAGTTTCGACTAGGTCAATTATCACAAGGCGAATTCCAGTTTATTTCAAAATTTCCAAATGTTACTAGAAAGGAAAATATTTATGAACACTTTCTAAATTCTTCAAAAAACCTTGGAACATCACTACTTTATGGATATATGGCTCACAATGCCAATGTGTTAATTGAAAATCCCGAGTATTGGCATGAATTGGTAAGGTTAAAATTAGAAAAGAAAGTTTTAAAAATAGGTTATTCTTTATACAATCCAGAACAACTTGATACCCTGCTGTCACTTGGATATGTTCCAGATATTGTACAATTTCCTTATAGTTTATTAGATCGAAAATTTGAAACATCATTTGACAAGCTAAAAGACTTAAATACAGAAATTCACGTAAGATCAGTTTTTTTGCAAGGTTTATATTTTAAAAATCCATCTAGTCTACAAGGGAACTTAGCAACATTAAATGCCCCTCTAACACAATTGAATGAAATAAGTAAATTGTATTCAATTCCAATGGCCTCTTTAGCATTAAGTTTTGTACATTATCAAGATAATATTGACAAAGTTGTAATTGGTGTGGATTCTGTAAAACAATTAGAAGAAAATATTGCATTTATTTCCACAAATAAAAATATTCACAAGGCTATTCATGCCATCAGAAATATCAAAATTATAAATCCAGAATTATTAAATCCATCAAATTGGTGAGAGTTTTAGGAATTACACAAGCCCGTATAGGTTCAACAAGATTGCCCAAGAAAATCTTGCTTAAAATTGAAAATAAAACTTTACTGGAGTATCATCTAGAAAGAGCATTACAGTCAAACAAAGTTACTGATTGGATTGTTGCTACTACAAATGAAATCGATTCAAATGATATCGTTGAAATTGCCAAAAACTTTGGGATTAAGTATTTTAAAGGTGATACTTCAAATGTGTTAAAAAGGTTTTATGAAGCAACGAAGTTAGTGGAAAGGCCAGATTATGTAGTGAGAATTACATCTGATTGTCCATTGATTGACCCAAAATTAATTGATCATGTGATAGATTTTGCTATTCAAAATAAGTTACATTATTGCCGAACGTCGGAGCAATTCCCAGATGGTGTAGATGTAGAAGTTTTCACATATAGCATTTTAGTAGATGCCTATACTAATGCAATACTTTTATCTGATAAGGAACATGTCACTCCCTTCATGAGAAGAAAATTTGAAAACGAAGCCAGTTTATTCAAATTTAATGAAGATTATCATCATATTCGACTTACTGTTGATGAAATGGCCGATTTTGATGCCATTAAACTTTTAATTACAAAACTGGGAAGTAAGTTAATTTGGAGAGAGTATACAAAATATATTGAAGAGAATGAGTCTTTGTTCTTTAATCAAAAAATTGTTCGAAACGAAGGATATATTAAATCCTTAGAAAAAGATGATAAATAATGGGGAAAGGTCAAGAATTATATAAAAAAGCTAAAACACTCATTCCTGGAGGAACCATGTTGTTGTCGAAAAGACCAGAAATGTTCTTACCTGACAATTGGCCTTCATATTATAGCAAGGCAAAAGGGTGTAAAGTATGGGATCTTGAAGGTAAAGAGTACTTAGATATGTGCATTATGGGTATTGGTACTAATACCTTAGGATATGGCAATGATGAAGTAGATGCAGCTGTTATTCAAACCGTCCAAAATGGTAACATGAGTACGCTCAATTGCCCTGAAGAAGTTTGGTTAGCTGAAGAGTTAATTCAAATGAACCCTTGGGCACAAATGGTTCGATTTGCTAGAAGTGGAGGCGAGGCAAATGCCATAGCTATTCGAATTGCTAGGGCGGCTTCAGGAAAGGATAAGGTCGCAATTTGTGGTTACCATGGTTGGCATGATTGGTATTTATCTACTAACCATAACCAAGGCGATGGATTATCAGGGCACCTTTTGCCAGGTTTAGATCCTTCAGGTGTCCCCAAAAATCTGAAAGACACTGTTTTCCCTTTTCATTACAATAACATAGAAGAGTTGGAAAACTTGATTAAGAATCAAGATATCGGAGTGATTAAAATGGAAGTTGTCAGAAATTTCGGCCCTGAGGATAATTTTCTTCAAAAAGTTCGAGATTTGGCCACAAAACATCATATAGTTTTAATTTTTGATGAATGTACCTCCGGATTTAGAGAGACCTATGGAGGGATATATAAAAAATATGGCGTCGAACCAGATGTAGCTATGTTTGGCAAAACAATTGGCAATGGCTATGCCTTAACAGCTGTAGTAGGCAAGAGAGAGGTCATGGAAGCAGCTCAAAAAACGTTTATAAGTAGTACATTTTGGACAGAGAGAATTGGCCCAACGGCTGCCTTGAAAACCTTGGAAGTAATGAGGCGAATAAAGTCTTGGGAAATCATTACCGAAAATGGGTTGAAGATGCAGAGAGGATGGAAAAAGTTAGCAGATAGTCATCAACTGAATATTTCAATCTCAGGTATTCCTTCACTATCTACGTACTCATTTGCAGGAGAAAATGCATTAAAATATAAAACCTATCTCACGCAGGAAATGCTAAAAATGGGTTTTCTAGCAAGTACCAATTTTTATGCCTCCGTAGCACATGAAGAAGCATATTTTACTTCTTACTTTAATGCTCTGGATCAAGTATACCGTGTAATTTCTGAATGTGAAAAGGATCAAAAAAACATCGATGAATTATTAGATGGGCCTGTTTGTCATGCAGGATTTAAACGACTAAATTAAATTTCATATTTAAAAAATATTCTAATGAAAAGGTGCACCAAATGTTTACTCCCAGAAACTCATGAATCAATTTCTTTTGATGAAATGGGAGTTTGTAGTATTTGCAGACAAGTTGAATTTAAGGAAGGAAAAATTGATTGGGAATCAAGAAAAAAGGATTTGTCTGAACTAATCGAAATGCACAGGGGCAAATATGATTACGATTGTATCGTTCCATTTAGTGGTGGGAAAGATAGTGTTTGGACATTATATTATTTAATGAAAGAGTTTAAAGTCAAGCCACTGGTAGTTCGTTTTGATCATGGTTTTCTAAGACCAAACTTAAATGAAAACACCATCAATGTACTAAGAGGTCTAGGAGCTGATTTTATTTCATTTACACCCAATTGGAAGGTGGTGCAAAAATTAATGTTGCAAAGCTTTTTAGAAAAAGGAGATTTTTGTTGGCACTGCCATACGGGGATTTTTTCATACCCCATGCACATTGCAATTAAATATAAAGTGCCACTTATATTTTGGGGCGAGCCATCAGCTGAATATACTTCCTATTACAGCTATGATCAGCCTGAAGAAGTGGATGAAAAAAGATTTAATCGTTTTGTGAATTTGGGAATTACGGCCTTAGATATGGCTGTGAGATTAGGAGGTGATTTGGATGAAAGAGACTTTAAACCATATACTTATCCTCCTTTGAAAGAGCTGAGAGCCCTTAACTACAAAAGCGTTTGCCTTGGTTCATATATACCTTGGGATGTAAAGACTCAATCCAAAATCATTATGGATGAATTGGGTTGGAAAGGAGATTTGGTTGAAAATGTACCTCCTCAATATAATTACGAGAAGATTGAATGCCACATGCAGGGAGTTAGAGATTATATTAAATACATTAAGCGTGGATATACTCGACCAACTGCTTTGGCATCCATCGATATTCGTCATGGAAGATTAGACAGGGAAGATGGAGAGAAAATGATAGATGAATTTGAAGGCAAAAAACCGGCAAGCTTAGAAATCTTTCTTGAAATGGTGGGGCTAACTGAAGCAGAATTTTTTGAAATTGCCCAGAGTCATACTGTTTCGCCTTGGAAGCTAAATGTTTTTGAACAAGAAGCAGGAGCTAAGCTACCAGACTTCAATCAATGGACAAGAAGTGGTAAAATGGATAGATCAGAAGCGGATGTGCAAATTGAAAATTGGAGAAAGTCTCAATAAATGATTGGAATTGTCGATTATGGAATGGGGAACTTATTATCAGTATTCAATGCTTTTGAATACCTGGGGGTAAGTGTCAAAATTTGTAGTAAACCAGAAGACTTAAGTCAGGTAGATCGAATTGTGTTGCCTGGAGTTGGAGCTATCAGTCAGTGTATATTAAAATTGAATGAAAGTGGTTTTACGAAAGCTCTAAACGAACAAGTTCTCCAATTAGCGAAACCTACTCTTGGTATTTGTTTGGGGATGCAAGTGATGGCAAAGCAGAGTTTTGAAGGTGGTACACATACATGCTTAGGCTGGTTTGATGCAGATGTTGTTCGTTTAAATCCCGGAAATTCGACCCTGAAAGTACCCAACATTGGCTGGAATACCATTCAGTTTGACAAGCAAATACCCTTGTTTAAAGGATTACCCGAAAATTCGGATTTCTATTTAGTTCACTCCTACCAAGTGCAGGTTCGTCATGAAGCGGAAAGAGTTGCCACCTATCAACATGGGGAAACGGTTACTGCTGCCATTATGAAGGATAATATTTTCGCTACTCAGTTTCATCCAGAAAAGAGTCAAGATTTAGGATTAACGGTGTTAGAAAATTTTATAAACTGGAAACCCTGATGTCTAAGAAAAGATTGATACCCAAATTGCAATTAGCAACCAGTAGAAATAATCCAAATAAGTTAGTTGTGGTCATAACTAAGCAATTTGGCGATAAAATAGAAATAGGTGATCCCGTATCTCAATCAAAAATATTTCAAGATCAATCAGCCGATGAATTAATTTTTTTGAATATCGAGAGTAATACAAATAATATCAAAACACTTAGTGAAGTAATTGCTAAGGTTTCAGAAGAGATTTTTATGCCGATGACCGTAGGTGGAGGTGTAGCCAGTGACGATGATTTTCGTTTATTATTATCTCATGGTGCAGATAAAATTTCTATTAATACCAAAGCGGTTGAAAGTCCAGAATTTATCACAGAAATGTCGAATAAATATGGAGCTCAATGTGTGGTGGTAAGCATAGATTACAAAATAGAGAATGATGGAAGTTTTCAAGTATACACTCAAGGAGGAACTCTTGCTACAGGAATAGATCCCATTCAGTGGGCCATCCAAGCTGAAGCGTTGGGTGCAGGTGAATTACTTTTGACTTGCATAGACCATGATGGAATGAGGAATGGCCTTGAACTACAAGTTCCCAGTAACCTAGTACAACAGGTGAACATACCTGTTATTTGTGGTGGAGGATGCGGTTTAGCGAAGCATTTTTCAGATGCATTCCTCTTAGCTAACGTAGAAGCTGTTTGTGCAGGGTCATTTTTTGCCCACCGTGATCAGAACCTCATTCAAACACGTTCTCAAATATTCAATGCGGGAGTTGAGATTCGAATGCAAAATTGAAAATTTAGATGGTAGATGGGCAGAGAGTATAGAGTGCTAAAAAAACAAGTCTTTACCAATGGTCTTTTTCAAATAGTACCAATTCGAGATAAAGATCAATTGGATATTATGAAGTGGAGGAATGAGCAAATTTATCATTTGCGACAAAATAAACCACTGACGGAGCAGGAGCAGAGGAATTATTTTTCAAATACCATCTCCAACCTTTTCAATCAAGATCAGCCCAATCAGATTTTGTTTTCATATTTGGAAGGCGATACATGCATAGGATATGGCGGACTAGTTCACATCAATTGGGTGGATAGAAATGCTGAGATTTCCTTTATCATGAATACAGAATTAGAAAAGGATAATTTTGAAAAACATTGGTCAATCTATTTAAATTTAATTGAAGAAGTAGCATTTGAAGAACTGCAGTTGCATAAGATTTATGTATATGCATTTGATTTGAGGCCGCATTTATATACCGTTTTAGAGCTTAATGGATTTATCAAAGAAGCGGAATTAAAGGAACATTGTTATTTCAATGACGCATTTAAAAGCGTCATTATTCATTCAAAATGGAATAAGCTATGAGGTTAGGCTTATTAGTAAGTGGAGGACTTGGAGCGGAAATTCTAATAAAAATTGGGGAGATCCATGATATTGTTTTCGTCTTTACTGATAGGCATTCCTTGGAAATTTTGGATTATGCTAATCTTCATTCAATTCCAATTTTTGTGGGAAATCCAAGAAATGAAAAGACAAGTACCTTTATTAAAGATAAAAGTATTGATGTCCTAGTTTCAGTTAACTATTTATATATTATTGATAATCAACTAATTGGCCTTCCTTCTAAATTTGCAATTAATATTCATGGGTCATTACTACCGAAATATAGAGGTAGAACGCCTCATGTTTGGGCTATTATTAATAACGAATCTGAGACAGGGATTACAGCACATGTGATAGATGAAGGTTGTGATACTGGACCCATATTAGAACAAATCCAAGTTAGAATTGAATCAGAAGACACAGGCAATTTGATTTTGGAAAAATATAAAAAACTCTATTTTCCCATATTGAAAGATGTTCTTACTAAAATAGAATCTGGTTCATATCAATTGACGCAACAGGACGATTCATTAGCCACCTATTTTGGGAAAAGGACTCCAGAGGACGGTCAAATCAATTGGAATTGGCAAAGGGAAAGAATTAGAAACTGGGTGAGAGCTCAAGCATTCCCATATCCTGGGGCATTTTCTTATTTACAAGGGAAGAAATTAATTATAGATGAGCTGGTATTTGCTGAGAGAGGATTTCATTTTGATCAACCCAATGGACAAATTATTTCTGTTAATCCAATTTTGGTGAAAACACCCAATGGCGTAGTGCAATTGAAACAAGTAAGATCTTTTGACCAAACCATTCACATAGGAGATATTTTAAACTAATTAGTACATGAAGATAGGTTCTTTTGAAATTAGTGCGCAATCAGGTGTTTTTATCATTGCCGAACTTTCAGCAAACCATAATGGTAGTCTTGAAGTAGCTATTGAAACCATTAAAGCTGCAAAACGTTCGGGTGCGGATGCTATAAAATTACAGACGTATACAGCTGATACGTTGACCATCGATTGCGACCATGAGGATTTTGTATTACGTTCTAATTCCATTTGGGATGGTAGAACGTTTTATGATTTGTATCAAGAAGCATATACCCCATGGGAATGGCATGAGGCTTTATTTAAAGCAGCAGCAGACGAAGGATTAATTTGCTTCTCTTCTCCCTTTGATAAAACGGCAGTCGATTTTTAGAAAACTTACATACTCCCGCGTATAAAATTGCTTCTTTTGAAATAACCGATATTCCCTTGATTGAATACGTGGCTTCTAAACAAAAACCAGTCATTATTTCTACGGGAATTGCCACTGAAGAGGATATTTCCTTGGCTTTAGAGGCTTGTTATCGAATGGGAAATAGAGATATTGCCTTACTCAAATGTACTTCTAGTTATCCAGCTCCCATAGAAGAAGCTAATTTAATCATGGTACAAGATTTGGCTAATCGATTTGATGTTATTTCGGGATTATCTGATCATACTTTAGGAAGTACAGCACCAGTTGTTGCCACAGTATTTGGAGGTAAAATTATTGAAAAACATTTTATTCTGGACCGATCAATTGGTGGACCTGATGCTTCATTTTCTATGAACGAAGAAGAATTTGCACAGATGGTAAAAGCTGTGAGAGAAGCCGAAAAAGCGATTGGGCAAGTAGATTATCGGTTAACGGAAAAACAGGCTAAGGGCAAAGATTTTAGTCGCTCTTTGTATATCGTTGAAGACGTTAATGAAGGAGAGTTAGCTACAGAAAAAAATATTAGATCCATTAGACCGGGCTTTGGAATGCATCCAAAGCATTTAAATGAAGTGTTAAATAAAAAATTCAATGCTAATTTTAAAAAAGGAACTAGATTGGATTTTGGGTGCCTTGAATAATAAAAATAGTTATTTATGAGTACAAAAGTTTGTATATTGGATTATGGCTCAGGAAATACAAAATCAGTATTTAACCTGATTGAGTCTCTTTTACCCGAAGTTTCAATTTCCAATAGTATTTCTGCTATTGAGGAAGCTACTCATATTGTACTACCCGGGGTAGGAGCCTTCGGAACTTCCATGGAAAAGATACACCAGACTATTCCCATGGACTTTTTGATGGATTCTTTATTTGTCAAGAAAAAACCATTTTTAGGTATTTGTGTTGGAATGCAGGTTATGGCTACTGTTGGTTTTGAATTTGAAGAAAATAAAGGTCTAGAATGGATTGATGGCGAGATAGTTAAATTAAATTCAAATGGATTTCCTTTACCACATGTAGGTTGGAATAGTATATCAATAAAGAAAGAGTCAAAGTTATTTCAAAGTATTGAAGATAAGTCTGATTTCTATTTTGTACACAGCTATGCATTTAAACCTATAAATAAAGATTTAATTATCTCAACGACTACCTACGGTGAGGAATTTTGTTCTGCCATCGAATTAAACAATTTGTTTGGTGTTCAATTCCACCCTGAAAAGAGCCACTATGCTGGAAAAAAATTGATTGAAAATTTCATTCATTTGAAATAGAAAGATTTACCATGAAGAAAAAAAGATTAATTCCAGTTGTATTACTTCGAAATGGTTGGCTAGTTCAAAGTAAGGAATTTAAAAGATACCAGAATATCGGTAATCCTATGAGTTCGGTGAAGAGATTCAGCGAATGGGAATCTGATGAGTTGATTTATCTGAATATATCAAGAGATGAATCCTTTGATATGCGAAGGGATGATCTTGGTCACCCCAATCACCATACTCTATTAGATATTTTGGCAGATGTCTCCAAAGTCACCTTTATGCCTATTACCGTAGGTGGAGGTATCCGAACACTTGATGATATACAAACAAGGCTTTCCCTTTGTGCAGATAAAGTGTCTATCAATACGCAGGCTCTTGCTGACCCGAACTTTATTTATAGTTCATCTCGAGAATTTGGTTCCCAGTGTATCATCGTTTCCATAGATGCCAGACGCATTGATAATCAGTATGTTGTCATGGGTGACGGTGGTCGTGAAATAACCCCTCACAAGGTAAAAGATTGGGTAAAAAAAATGGAGGATTCCGGAGCGGGTGAATTATTGATTAATTCTGTTGATCGCGATGGCACAAAAACAGGCTATGATATTGAATTATTAGATGAGGTGGCCAATGCTGTTAATATTCCAGTTATTGCTTTAGGAGGAGTAGGAGACTTTAGCCATTTTGCTGAAGCATTATCTGAAACAAACGTTGATGCTGTGGCAGCAGCGAATATATTTCAATACATGGACCAAAGTGTATTTTTAGCTAAAAACTACCTCGTTGATAGAGGGTATAATATTCGTAAAATTTTTAATCGTAAATAAATTTAATTCATGACTAGTTATTGTAAAAGATGTGTTTATCCCATAAACGCAGTTGCTTTAAATTTGGATGATGAAGGTATCTGTTCTGCATGTCGATCGCATGAACAAACAGAACTTTTTACTGAAGAAAAGTGGGCATCTCGAAAATTGAAATTTGAAGAAACTATAAAGGAAATTATTAAAGACAATACTTCCAATTATGATTGTATAATACCAGTGAGTGGTGGTAAAGATAGCTTTTATCAAGCTCATAAAATGGTTTCAGATTATGGATTAAAAGCTCTTTTGGTCACCTATCATGGGAATAATTATTTACCAGAAGGGGATTATAATCGTGATTTGATGCGACAAGTTTTTAATGCAGATCACATTGTTTTTGGGCCAGGTGTAGAGACTCTTAAGAAATTGAATCGCCTGTGCTTCAAGAAGATGGGTGACATGAATTGGCATGCACATTGTGGTATTGTTACATATCCCATACAGATTGCTGTTAAATTTAATATACCTCTTATTATTTGGGGGGAAACTTTATGGGATGTAGCGGGCATGTTTGATGCCGATGATTATCCAGAATTTAGTGCCAGGATGAGGCATGAACACGATTTACGGGGCTTTGAGTGGTATGACATGATAGATGATGAATCTGAGAAAATATCAGAAAAGGATTTGATTTGGGCAAAGTATCCAAACGATGATGAAATACTCAATGTAGGTGTTCGAGGTATTTATATTGGTAATTATTTTAAATGGGATCCTAATCAACATACTAAATTGGTTCAGGAGAAATATGGCTGGAAAACAGGTGATCGCGAATTTGAACGTACCTATAGAAAAATGTCCAACTTAGACGACCGATACGAAAACGGAGCACATGACCTATTGAAATTTGTCAAGTTTGGTTACGGCAGAGCCTCTGATCACGCATCTAAGGATATACGTTCAGGTTATATGACCAGAGAAAAAGGTATCGAAATGGTTAGAAAATATGACCATGTGGTATCTAGCGATCTTTACCATTGGTTAGAATATGTCAATTTGAGCGAAACTGAGTTTTGGGAAATTGCAGATACATTTCGTGATCCAAGGGTTTGGTGGATTCAAGATGGGCAATGGTGGAAAAATAATATTTGGGGAGAACCATCTGCTTATGGGAAAGTTTATTTATCAAATGATAAACATGAGAAATATATCAGAGTTAATTGATTAAAAAACTAATCTAAAATTGACTAAATATTAAATGGAGAATAACAGTAAAATATTAACTATAGGCTGGGATATAAATCTTATCGAAGGGGTTTTATTTAAAGTAGAGAGTAAATCAAATTTAGTATTTCAACATTTTGTTTATAGTGATGTATTTGATAAATTATCAAAATCTTTTCAAAAAGAAAATTTTAATAAGATCCCAGATCAAAAGGATGTAGATAGTGGAGATTTAGATATTTCTTATCTAATTGAAATGGAAAAATATTCCACTTATTCGTTGAATAATTTAATTCTAACTGATCGTGTTTTAAAGCATATTAAATATGAAAATGCTCTAACATATATTTCTGTAATATTAAAATCTTTAGAGAATGTAATTACTAAAGTAAAACCTCATTATGTTCTTGGGTCTTGGGATTCTGTTTTGCCTGGATTGGCAAAAATTGTTGCCATTAAATACAATATCCCATTTTATGTTACGAAATTTTCTGTAATTCCTCACAAATTGGTAACAATTTGTGATTACCCAAATCCCAATCGAGAATTTGAGATATTGGTTAAATCTGAACAGGAGAATATAGCTTTTGCCACACAAGTATTAGAAAATTGGCTAGATCAACGAATTACAGCCCCAGCTTATAAATCGGTGGTTTCTACTTTAGATATTATTAAGCGTATTCCATTTCACATTAATGCCTTATTGAGTAGGATTACAAAATCTCTAATTTATGGAAGAAATCGATTTATTGAATATCCTTTAAAGAGGCTTATATTTCAATATATATGGAAGAAATCTAATATTTTTTTTAGAGATAAGAATCTATATATATCCGAAATCCCAGAACGGCCTTTCTTCTTTTATGGTTTTCATATGCAACCTGAATCAAGTATTGATGTTTGGGCCCCTTTTTATTCCAATCAATTTCAAGTAGTGGAGGCAATAGCTAGATCCATGCCCATTGGACATGATTTATGTATAAAAATTCATATCAGTGATGCGGATAATTATTCAAATAGTCAGTTGAAAAAATATTTGGAAATACCTGGTGTGAAAATTGTTTCACCTAATGTTAGTTCTAGAAGTTTTATCGAAAACGCCAGTATGATATTCTCCATTCAGGGAACCATTGGTTTAGAAGGATGCCTTCTAGGAAAGCAAGTTGTCATGTTTGGAGACTCTCCAGTTACTCGATTTTCAACTGCAACGAAAGTTCAATTATTGGAGGATTTGCCAAGTATTGTGAAGAATAAATTAAGAGAGCAAGAACCAAGTAAAGATGAGATCATCCACGGATTGGCTCATTATTTGAAAAACTATATGCCTGCCTCATCTGATGATTGGGTAATAACGATGCAGCAAGGATTAACAGATGTAGAGGTCGATAATTATGTGAAGTTATTTGAAAGATTAATTGTTTTTAGAAACTAATTTTCTTGAAAATGGGATTAAAAAGAAAACTTAAATATTTAATCAATTCTATAATCTTTAAATTCCGGTTTATTGGTCAAGATATTCACATTCATCCATCGTGTTATATTTCATCTAAAGCAGAAATTAAGAATTCAGGTAAGGGTAAAATAATCATTGGGAAAAATTGTGAAATACATCCTTATGCTATGATATTAAGTTATGGAGGAGAAATTAGCATTGGAGATCATTGTAGCCTTAACCCATTTTCTATTATTTATGGTCATGGTGGAGTTCAAATTGGCAATAGTGTTAGGATTGCCAGCCATTCTGTTATTATTCCTGCGAATCACATTATAGGGGATTCTGAGAAAAATTTGCATGAAAGTGGACTGACTAGTAAGGGCATATCAATTCAAAATAATGTTTGGATAGGCTCAGGTTGTAGAATACTAGATGGAGTTAGTATTGGATTTAATTCAGTTATTGCAGCTGGGGCTGTGGTTAACAAGTCTGTAGATTCAAGTTCAATTGTTGGAGGAATTCCCGCCAGAATTATTAAGAATATAAAAATTAATAAACAATAAGTGTTTGCTAAATAAGATGAAAAAAATAATCAAGTCTTTTTTAAAATTTTTAATGATACCTCATTTATACTTTGGTCTAAAAAAATATATTAGGGTCATCATTGAATTGAATTTTAATGTTCATCTTGTATTTTCAAAGATTGCTTTTTCCATTAGAAATATATTTCAATTTAATATTCATCGAGTTCCTTTTTTCATTTCAAAGGAATTAAATTCAAATTCCGTAGTTATTGATTGTGGTGCAAATGTAGGGGCCATTATGAAACCACTTTTGAAATACGAGCCCTCAATTTATTGTTTTGAGCCTAATCCTGTTGCCTTTAAGCAACTTTCAGAAAATCTTGGAACTGCGCCTAATTTGCATCTGATAAATAAGGCCGTTGGAATTGAAACTAAAACGGCTAAACTATATCTGCATAAAGAAGCGGAACAAAATGAATTACTCTTTTCTGTATCCTCCTCCTTGCTTTCCAGTAAACCCAATGTGGATAATAGTAATTTTTATGAAGTAGAAGTTTTGAATTTTTTAGATTTTCTTAAATCGTTGGGAAAAAATATTCAAATATTGAAAGTTGATATTGAAGGAGCTGAGGTAGAATTAATTAATGCACTTTTAGACGCTGGACTTGATAAAAAGATTCAATATATCTTTGTAGAGACCCATGAAAATACGATTCCAGATCTAGTAGAATCGACCCTCCAATTAAAGAAAAGAACGTTCCAGATGAATGTGAATAATATCTATTATAACTGGGCGTAATTTTTTTCTCCACTTTGCTTTTGATTAATTCCTCTTTTTAGAAGTAATTTTTGTGCTTTCATAAATCACAATAGCCTCCCAGTATTTTTTAACATTACGCAATTAACTTGAGAAAATGGGAATATTAAGACTTTGAATGGCTGAAATTTAGGTAGTTATGAGTATAAAAAAACTGGCAGGCGATTTTGCCTTTTATGGTATAATCGATCTGATACAGCGTTCTGTAAGTCTAATTTTGGTTCCATTTTACACTAGAATTCTGGATCAGAAAGACTTTGGGAAATTAGACATGTTGCTCATTTTGCTTTCTGTCTTAAGTGTCCTAATTGATTTTCAGTTTATTTCAGGGATTTCTCGCTTATATTTAGAATTTGTATCAAAAGGCTTGGGGGATAGATTTGGGGGAACGGTGATATTTTTTCGTTTTATGGTAGGCCTATGCCTAGCTATCCTGATTTCCATATTTGGTATGGGAGGATTTTTGGAATTTAACTTTATGCCCTCATTTTTAGAAAATAAAATACCCTGGGTTTTAATACTAGTTTTTGTCCCCGTTTCTATTTCCTTTGATGCATTAATCATGCAAGCCAGGATGCTTCGGGCAAAAATCCCCTTTGCCTCTGGAGCTTTGTTAAGTACTATTTTTACTTCTTTAGGAAGCGTCATTACGACAGTCCTATTAGGTTGGGGCATTACAGGTGTGATAGCAACTATGCTTGCGGGTAAAATTATTGGTGGATTAATTGTTTATGTTGGTTTGGGAAATAAAATCCAATTATGTATCGATAGACAGATTCTTAAACCTCTTTTTGCCTATTGTGTGCCCCTGATTCCAGGATGGTGGTTAGGTTTTTCAGCAACCTATGTAGGCCGTTTTTTTGTGTATGGCATTTTAGGTCCAGAAGATAGTGCTCTATTAGCCGTTTCCATGAAAATCCAAAACTTGATTGGTTTATTTGCGATCTCATTCCGGTCTGCTTGGCTTCCTTTGGCTATGACATATATTGAGGATAAAGATGGAGATACATTTTATGTAAGTACTATGCGCTTATTTATGTCGGGCGGATTTTTAATGACTTTTCTTTTAACCTTATTTATACATCCATTGCTAGCCATTTTTGCTCCATCTACTTACCATGATGTTGGCATTACTTTTGCCTTGTTTTCGATAGGTTGCATTATTGGAGAATGTGAATCTAATCTTCAATTAGGTTGTCAATTAGCAAAAAAAACGATTTGGATAACAGTGGGATCTTTCGTGTCCTTTTTAATTAGTATTTTAATTCTTTCAATGTATACAAGTCAATTGGGTATTACTGCAGCTGGTTTAGCTTTATTATTGTCTGCCATAGGAAGAATAGTGGTAACTTATTTTAGTTCCCAGTATTATAGATTTATTCCTTATGACATGAAGTCATTTCTCATGTTTGGATTAGGTTGCATAGTTCTACTTTTTAATGCTCAAATGAATCAAATACTAAGTATTCCTACTATATTTTGGCAAGGTATTTTATTTTTTGTGGGATTGTTTTTTTCAATCAAAATGTTAAGTAGTTCAGAAATACAGGCAATGATTCGAGTATTTCAATCCCTCAAGTTGAAATTTAGGTCTTTATAAATGCGGAATAAGACAATTACAATATTTATTCCTAATTTGGAAGGAGGGGGGGCTGAGCGAGTAATTGCGTCACTCGCCAATGAGTTTGTTGATAAAGGTTTTAAAGTTGATTTACTTCTTGTAAATGCTACAGGCCCCTACTTGCGTGAAATAGATGAAAAGGTTAACATCATTTCCTTTGGGGTCTCCAAAAATATTTATTCTTTAATTCCATTAATTTCCTATCTAAGGAAATTTAGGCCAAAAGTAATATTGTCAACATTATTGATGACTAATATTATTGCAGTTTTAGCAAAAAAAATGGCAAGAGTAAATACTCGAGTAATATTACGAGAAGCCATAACGGCTAGTGCTGATGATCAATTTAAAAAAGGCAACTTTGAATATTTAATTACTCATTTCAGAAAATGGGCATTAAAGAATGCCGACATGATCATAGCCCCTTCACATGGAGTATCGAAAGATTTAGTAAAGTACTATGGATTAAATCCCATGAAGGTTAAAGTAATTTATAACCCAATACATGTAGATAAATGTTTTCAATTTGCCCATGAATATAATGAAATTCTATATTCTATTCCTCCTGATAAAAAAATTGTTCTAGCGATTGGGCGATTAACTGGGCAAAAAGATTTTATGACCTTAATCAATGCCTTTAAAAAAGTAAGATTGAATATCGATGCAGTTCTTGTTATTTTAGGGGAAGGAAATCAAAGAAAACAGTTGGAGTTATTGATTGATAAAAATAATCTTAATGACCATGTGATATTGCCAGGATTTATTGTTAATCCCTTTCCTTTCCTTAAGAGAGCGGCAGTTTTTGTGCTTTCTTCTCTATATGAAGGAATGCCTAATTCTCTTATTCAGGCAGTAGTTTTTCAAAAGCAAATCGTGGCGACCAATTGTCCCAGCGGCCCATTCGAAATATTACAAGGTGGAAAATTTGGCTATTTGGTTAATATGGGAGATGATGAGGCTATGGCATTAGGAATAGAAAAAGGCCTTCATGGACAATTAGAAAAGCAACCCATTAAGAATGTGTTGGAACTTTACAATTCGAATGATATAGCTAATAAATACTTAGATATTTTATTAATGGACCTAGATATAGATATAAAGTCCTAAAAATTATAATTCTAAAGTACCCTCACTTTGCTATTAAAATTGAATATGTTACTTTATAAAATTACTTGGCTGAGAATGCGAATGATTCATAGTAGAATTAAAAGATTGGAGATAATTTCTATCATTAAATGATTTTTTTACAACAAAAATGAAATCAATTAAATGAAAATAAATTTTCGTTATATAAGTAAATAAATAATTACTAATGTTATAAATCACTTTAAAATTATGAGTAAAACATTATTAGAGCAGCTATTGATAAACCCTGTTAATATTGAATATGTTGATGATGATATTCCTACATTCGCAAAAAGCTATTTAGATTATTCTGAGAGTTTTGGATTACAGTGGAATAAGTTTACAAAAACTCAATTGGATTCATATACTCAAACGGATATTACTGAAGTTAGATTAGAACGATTAATCGGCAATTTACAACGATTAAGAGATAAAATTGTACTTGAAATTGGATGTGGTTCAGGAAGATTTACAGAAGTGCTTCTAAAATATGGCGCAAAAGTTGTTTCAGTAGATATGAGTACGGCAGTCATTGCCAATAAAAAAAACTTTCCAATATCTGATAACCATTTTATTGTTCAAGCTGACATGAACAATCTTCCTTTTAAAGATGAAGTTTTTGATTTTATTGTTTGTGTAGGGGTATTACAGCATACACCTAATACGTTCATTTCAATTATTAATTCGCAAAGAGTATTGAAAAAAGGGGGTACCTACGTGTTGGACCACTATACACATACATTGAGTTATTATACAAAGACAACATTCTTTTTTCGAAAAATAATTTCATTTTTTAATAAAGATCAAAAATATAAGATTATTGAAGGGATATTTAATTTCTTTTATCCTTTCCATTATGTAGTTCGGAATTTATATTTTATTCAGATTTTATTATCTCGCATCTCGCCTATTCACGTATATTTTAAAGCTTATCCCGAATTGACCGATGAGTTACAAAAAGAGTGGTCTTTACTAGATACTCATGATTCATTAGCCGACCCATATAAAAGACATTTGTCAAAAAGGGCTATTAATAATTTTTTGTTATCTAAGAATTTTAAAGTTGAATATATTGCCCATGGTGGAAATGGTGTTGAGGCAAGATTTGTCAAATAATACTGCTTCTTAAGTCCACTATTTAAATAATATAATTTAATTTAATTATGATTTCCCTAAGGCAAGAGGTGAGTATACTGCATAAATGGTATATATACATTATACTTTTTGCGAATGGCTATCAATTCATATTACCCGTACCATATTCTGACAGTTCAAATATTGTTCTTACTAATTTACCTCAATGGGCAATGAATTTTGAGGTTATACATGGTGTTTTTTTAGCAGATTTTTTATTTATACTGTATTTATTTTTTATTGGGTTTCGGTATATTAATGACACGCTTAAATTTAAAAAAGCCCTACAATTTGCTCTTGCAATAATAGGTTTATCCATAGCAGGCATACTATCAAGCTTTGTCAATTTTGAAATTATTTCGGATTATTTTGAGGCAATTAAATTATCCTTATTTGCCTTGTTTTTTTTATTTGTAGTTTTCTGGACAAGTAATTTTGGGCCAGTTATAGTATTGAGAGTTTTTATGCTAGGGCTTACTGTTTCGGGCATTGTAAACCTTTATTTTACTTTCAGTAATCCTATTCGGCTATTAGGAGGATTACCTATGTTATTGGGCCAAAATGGGCCAGGAGGGTCTGCAGGTTTTTTAATGTTTTTAGCCGCTTGGTTTTCTGTTTTAGCGACTAAAAAAATGGATAAATTATTGGTGATACTTTACATCTTGATCAATAGTTTTTTGTTGATGATTAGTTATTCCAAGTTAGGGATGCTAATGGGATTGTTAGGTATTTTGTCCGTTTTATTTCTTCAGTTTAGATCCTCAAGGCCACAACTTATTATTAAACGAATTGCTTATTTATTTGTTTTCTTATTTTCCTTTTTTACTTGGTTGTTTATTTCTTCCACAGGTGAAATTATAACAGAAGGAGCATCAGCATTTTATGAACAAAAAATTGGGGATGATTCCTCTGGTGCTATTGATAGTGGAGATATGGAAAGATTATATTATTATTTTGCGGTAGGTGAAGTATTCGTTGACAATCCCATGTTTGGTGTCGGGTATAATGGATTTTTTAAAGCAATAAGCAAAACTAATGCTTATTCAACGGGAGAAATGAGTGAAGAGGATAGTAGTTTGAATGCAAATCCGCATAATGCTTTTTTGTATTATATTTCAGCAAATGGAATTATTGGCTGGATTTTAACGGTGTGTTTATATTTTTTATTTTTAAGGGCTTTCTACTGTGTGTTAAAGCCATATGGATTGCAGGGTTTTATGGTATTTTGCTGTATTGGAGGTGCATCTTTGATCCACACAAATACCTTAATTGGGTTTTTTAATACAACAATTATGTACTTACCAGTTGGAGTAGCTTATGCTTTGAATAATCAGAGAGATCAAATAATAAAAAAGCGTAAACTACCATTAGAAAATATTGTAGTTAATTAAAGTAATGAAAAGAAATGTATGTGTGGTATTTGTGGGGTAATTAGTAAAGAAGCTAAGGAAGATCGGGAAGTACAAGTACGAAGAATGAATCAAGCTATTTATCATCGGGGACCAGATGATGATGGCTTTTTTTCTAATGAAACATGTACTTTAGCCATGAGGCGACTTGCCATCATTGATTTAAAAACGGGTAAACAACCACTATATTCTGATTGCGGAAGGTATTTGATTTTTTTCAATGGCGAAATCTATAATTACAAAGAGTTAAGAGAAACTTTAATAGCACTTTCTTGTGAATTTAAATCAAATTCTGATACAGAAGTAGTTGTTAATTTATTTAAGTATTTTGGGAAAGACATGGTATGCAAATTGCAAGGGATGTTTGCATTTTGCATTTATGATCTTGTTGAAAACTCCTATTTTTTTGCAAGAGATCGTTTTGGAGAAAAACCTTTTTACTACCATTTTGAGGATGGTAATTTTATCTTTTCGTCTGAAGTTAAATCATTACTAGAAAGTAAAGCTTTTGTCCCAAGGTTAAATAAGTCTAAACTGGGAAGCTATATTCGTCTAGGGTATGTAGACGAGCCTTCAACATTATTAAAACATGTTTTTACCTTACCACCAGGATGCTATTTAGAATTATCTTCAGACCGTCAAATATCCATTACATCCTATGCTCATATAACATATCGGCCAGATTCTAATATTCAATCCTTGGAAGATGCGGCACATTTTATAAAGCCATATTATGAAAAAGCAGTACAGAAACAACTGGTCAGTGATGTGCCGATTGGAGCGTTTTTATCTGGAGGCATAGATTCAAGTAGTGTGGTTGCTATGATGGCGCAATTAAGTGATAAGCCTATTCAAACTTTTACTGTCAAATTTCAAACGAAAGGCTATGATGAAAGTAAAATAGCTCGCTTAGTTTCAGAAAGGTATCAAACGGATCATCATGAAATTGTTATTGAAAATAGTCAATTTAAAGAGGTTCAATTTTGGAGGATACTGGATCATGTTGGTCTTCCTTTCCCTGATTCCTCTGCAATTCCTACAGATATTGTCACGGGAGAAATTTCAAAATATGTCAAAGTTGCGCTTTCTGGAGATGGAGGCGATGAGGTATTTGGAGGCTATACGGTATTTGATTGGTTGTCGACGCTAAGATCGATGTCTAGTGTACCTCCGGGACTAAGAAGTTTAGGACATTGGGGTATTTCTACTTTAAATCAAGGATTGAATAACAATAAATTAAGGCAGTTGACCAAGGTGTTAAAGATTTCAGGATTACCCATTCCTCGGTTAATACAAGAAACACATGCCTTATTTGATTCTAGCGAATTGGAAGAATTGTTTCAAGGGGAGCTAGATTATCCAGAGTTTGAAGAATACCAGTCAGAAGATAGTTTATTGCGCAATGCCATGCGCTACCGCATAAAATATGATCTTCCTTTGGATATGTTAATTAAAGTGGATCGAATGAGTATGGCTAACTCGTTAGAAGTTCGAAGTCCTTTTTTAGATCCTGTTTTATTTGAAGCTAGTTGTGTATTACCAGATCAATTTTTAAGGAACAAGGGTTTAGGTAAATTAGTAATAAGAAAGATGATGGAAAACAGCTTACCTGAGGAGGTGTTTAATCATCCTAAATCAGGATTTAGTATCCCGCTTCATGATTTTAGGAATGAGGAATTCAAATCTCTAGCGAAGCAATTGCTTCTTGCCCCTTATATGGTAGAACTATTTGAAAGAAGGTCATTAGAGAAAGTTTTACGAAGTGGTATAACTGGAACAAAAGATAATGGAAGTGGAAGTATTTATAGAAAAACGCATCAATTGTGGAGTCTAATGATGCTTTCAGGGTGGATTAAAAGGTTTGATGTAACTGTTTAGATGAAGGGGAAAAAGAAAGTGCTTTTTGTGGGGTCTTTTGTAGAAAAAGCGAAAGATGGGAGTGTTGGAGGACAAATGTATGCTTGTAAATCATTGATTAATTCTAGTTTATCAGAAAGTGTGGATTGGGTACTTTTAGATACAACTGGTAATTCTGTACCTCCTCCTCCTGTATACATTCGGATGTTTAGTGCCATAAGTCGGGTTATTAAATTTATATTTTTAATGGTTTTGAAACGGCCGGATTTCACATTGATTTTTTCGGCAAATGTTCCAAGTATTTATGAAAAAGGCTTAATCGCTGTGATTTCTTCTATGATGCGGGTCAAATGCATTTTTGCTCCAAGAGGGGGATCATTAGTTTTTGATATAAAAAATAGTGCGTTTGCGGCAAAGTATGTTCCTTTCATTTTATCTAAATGTTACTATGTCATATGCCAAGGGAATTATTGGGAAGGTTTTTTTAAAGGCATTCAAGTGGAGGAAAGTCAGACGAATTATGTGGTGATTCCTAACTGGATAGATACTGACAAGTATCTATATAAAATTCCGCAAAATGTACATAATAATGTAGCAGAAGTTCCTACTATCTTATTTATGGGATGGATTCAAGAAGATAAAGGTGTTTTTGATTTATTACAAGCTTTAGAATCCAATCTTTTAGTAGACTATAAGCTTAAAATAGTTTTTATGGGAGACGGCCCTGGGAAAAATAATCTAATTCAACTTGTAAGTCAATTATCACATACGAATCATCAATATGAGTTTCCTGGCTGGCTACATGGACAAGAAAAAAGTGATTATTTATATCATGCTGATGTTTTTGTTTTACCTTCCTATGCAGAGGGTATGCCTAATTCGTTAATGGAAGCCATGGCCTCTGGAGTGGTAAGTATTGCTACGAATGTCGGTGCCGTATCAGAATTGATACAAAATAAGGAAACAGGCATATTAGTGGAAGTAAACGATGTCAAAGCCATTGCTCAAGGAATAGCCTATGTTTTAGATAATCCGGAACAACGAAATCGAATGATAAAACAAGCTAGAGATTTAATTATAAGCTCTCATTCCATTTCAAATGCTGCATTAAAATTGGCTAAAATTATAAATAAGGGTTAATTATGTGTGGAATAGTTGGTATAATTGGTTTGTTAGAAGTTAATAGTTCTACTATTTTAACTTCTATTTCACATAGGGGGCCAGATAGCCAAGGGTTTTTTCAAGAGGGGGAGCTATTTCTAGGACACACTAGATTGTCAATTCAAGATTTATCTGAAAATGGGAATCAACCCATGTTCTCAAAAGATGGGCGATTTGTTATCGTTTTTAATGGGGAAATTTACAACCATTTGGAGATAAGGCAATCACTTGGAGAATTTGACTTTAAATCTTCGGGAGATACAGAAACCGTGTTATATGCATACATCAAGCATGGTATAGAATGCCTTTCTATGTTTAACGGAATTTTTAGTTTTTCCGTATTTGATTTACACACAAAAGAGCTTTTTATTGCAAGAGATCATTTTGGTGTGAAGCCTTTGTATCTATATCAAGATGAGCACTTGTTTTTATTTTCTTCGGAAATAAAAACATTTCTATCATTACCAATCCAAAAGGATTTGGACAATGAAGCGTTGATGAATTATTTAAGTTATTTATGGTCTCCTGGCGAAAAAACACCCTTTAAGCTAGTTAAAAAATTACTTCCAGGACATTATTTGAAATTTAATATTTCTGAATTTCAACAAGCAAAACCTATTTCCTTTTATCAACCTAATTTAGATGGTGAACATCTTCAAGATACAGAGGAGGAGCTAATTAATCAATTGGATCAATTATTGATTCAAGCAGTGGATAGACAAATGCTCTCAGATGTACCAGTTGGTTTCTTTTTGTCGGGAGGCCTAGATTCCACTTTATTAGTAGCCATTGCCAAGAAAATTTATCCAGAGAGAAAATTCCCTTGTTTTACTATTGACATAGATTCACAGAATAGTAAAATGGAAGACTTTGCAGATGATTTAGTTTATGCTACAAAAGCCGCTGATTTTTTAGAGGTAGATTTACATATTGTTAAAGCGACCATTGATATCGTTGATAGCTTTGATCAAATGATTTGGCATTTAGATGAGCCTCAAGCGGATGCGGCTCCCATTAATGTATTGAATATAGCTAAGTTAGCAAGAGAAAAGGGAATAAAAGTATTGATTGGAGGGACTGGAGGAGATGATTTGTTTTCGGGCTATAGAAGGCATCAAGCCCTTTTATTGGAGTCAATCTTAAGGAAAATTCCTAATGGTATTAGGCAACTGCTAAAACATATAATAGGTATTTTGCCCATTAAGAGTGCCCTATTTAGGAGAATAAGGAAGATTTCAGAAAATATGGATTTATCCCCAACAGCTCGCATGAAGGGTTATTTTAAATGGCTGTCCTCCGAGAGAATTTATTCCTTATTCAGTAAATCAATTCAACAAGAATTAAATGGCTATGATCCAAGCCTATATTTTGATGAATTGTTGCTTCAAATCCCTCAAGAAAAGAGTGTATTAAATCAGATGCTTTATTGGGAGCTTAAGACATTCTTGGTAGATCATAATTTGAATTATACCGATAAAATGGGCATGGCTGTTGGAGTTGAAATAAGGGTGCCATTTTTGGATGTTTTATTGGTGGAGTTTGCACAAAAGCTGCCACCAGAAATGAAAATGAAGGGGAAAGAGACAAAGTATCTTCTTAAAAAAGTGGCAGAGAGGTATTTACCCAAGGAGATAATTTATCGGCCTAAAACGGGATTTGGTGCTCCTGTTAGAAAATGGATTACGGAGGATATGTCAGATATGTTGGAGCAACGATTATCTAAGTCGAATATAGAGAAACAAGGAATTTTTGATTATGATGCAGTTTGGAAACTGATCAATGATAATAAAGAAAATAAGATTGATGCCTCCTATCCTATTTGGGCTATACTGGCAATAGATAGTTGGATTAATCAATTTAGTTTAAGAAAGTATGAGATATGATTAGTTCCAGAAATGAATTTATTAGGTTGATTATGAAAAAAAAGGACTCAATTAAGAATGATTGAATTAAACGTGATTCCGGAATTATGAAACAAATAATTCAAGATTTAAAAAAGGGAGATACTCTCTTAGAAGAAGTTCCTGCACCCATGGTCAGGAAAGGAGCTGTTTTGATCAAAACAAGACGTTCATTAGTTTCATTAGGGACTGAAAAAATGCTCGTGGAGTTTGGTAAAGGGAATCTCATTTCAAAAGCTAGGCAACAACCCGATAAGGTAAAACAGGTTTTAGATAAAATTAAAACGGAAGGCTTAATGCCAACCTTAGAGGCTGTTTTTAATAAATTAGATGAACCTTTACCACTTGGGTATTGCAATGTGGGTGAGGTGGTTGCTGTAGGAGAAGGAGTAAAAGATTTTGCCATAGGCGATCGAGTGGCTAGCAATGGGCATCATGCCGAAGTGGTATGTATCCCACAAAATTTGGTAGCCAAAATCCCAGATAATGTCAGTGATGAAGAAGCAGCGTTTACTGTCATTGGTTCGATTGGCTTACAAGGAATTCGCCTAATTAATCCCAGCTTTGGAGAAACTGTTGTTGTGATCGGATTAGGTTTAATCGGCCTGATTACAGCCGAATTACTTTTGGCCAATGGGTGCCAAGTGATAGGTTTTGATTTTGATATTCAGAAAGTTGAATTAGCCCAAAAGAAAGGGGTACATGCCTTCCAATCCAATCATACGGATGTGGTGAAAACGGTTGAGTCCCTAACCCATCAAGTGGGAGCTGATGCTGTTATTATTACCGCCTCCACCAAAAGTGACGAGGTCATCAGTCAAGCTGCTCAAATGAGCCGAAAACGAGGTAAAATAGTCCTAGTGGGGGTAATCGGATTGGATATTCAACGCGCCGACTTTTTCAAAAAAGAGCTAAGCTTTCAAGTTTCTTGCTCCTATGGTCCTGGAAGATATGATGAAGATTATGAGCAGAAGGGTGTAGACTATCCCATTGGCTATGTTCGATGGACAGAAAAGAGAAATTTTGAAGCCATATTGACGGCATTGGCTACCAAAAGATTACAAGTAGCTGATTTAATTACAGAACGAGTTCCTTTGGCAGATTATTTGCAGATTTATAATAAAATGGGAGGAGGCTCCATCGCCTCTATTTTAGAATATCCTGACACCATTGATTGGAATCAGACGGTCGTTTCTGGTAAGGCTTATGTAGCTCAAAAGTCAACAGGGGTAATTGGTATTATCGGGGCGGGGAATTTTACTAAAATGACTATGATGCCCGCCTTGAAAAATAGTGGAGCTCAGTATAAATATATTTCTAGTGCGGGTGGACTGACAGCCAAATCACTTGCCAATAAATATGGGTTTGAATTTAGTACTACAGATTACCACCAAATATTACAGGATGAAGAAGTAGACTTGGTTTTAATCACAACCAGACATGATGCACATGCCCAGATGGTGAAGGAATCATTGCAAGCTGGTAAACACGTTTTTGTAGAAAAACCTTTAGCTATCAACGATGAACAATTGGAAGACATTAGACAAGTCTATCAATCAATAGAAGCGTCTTTGACCTTAACCGTTGGATTTAATCGCAGGTTTTCTCCCTTTATTAGACAAGTAAAAACATTGCTAGGAGGAAGTACAGATTCGTTGAATATCATTGCAACGATGAATGCAGGCTTTATTCCTGCCGATGTATGGGTTCAGGACTTGCAAGTTGGAGGTGGAAGAATTGTGGGGGAAGCATGTCATTTTATCGATTTGATGGTGTATTTAACTGGAAGTAAGGTGGCAGAAGTGACCATGAGCGCTTTAGGCAAAAATCCAACGGAACAGACCGATAATGCGATTATTACCTTGAAATTTGAGAATGGATCGCAAGGGGTCATTAATTATTTTGCTAATGGTAGTAAGGCATATGCCAAAGAGCGGATAGAAGTTTATTCACAAGGGAGAACATTAATTGTAGATAATTTCAGAAAGCTTAGTGCTTATGGATTTAAGGGTTTTAGTTCCATGGGTGGAACTTTAGATAAAGGACATAAAGACCAATTTAAGGGGTTGATAGAAAGTGTCAAGCAAGGTAAAGGGCCACTAATCCCATTTGATGAAATTTATAACACAACAAAAGCTTCCTTCGCTGCATTAAAGAGTTTACGTGAAGGAACTTGGATTACCGTTTAGTATGAAAATAGATTTAATAGCAGGCGCAAGACCGAATTTTATTAAAATTGCATCCATCATCCATGCGATTAAGCAGGCACAAGCGCAAAAACTAAATATTCAATTCCGATTGATTCATACAGGTCAGCATTTTGACCGAAATATGAGTGATTCGTTTTTTGAGCAATTGAATTTACCTGAACCTGATGTTAATCTAGGCGCAGGTGGGGGAACCCAAGCGGAGCAAACCGCTAAAATTATGATGGGTTATGAAAAGCTCCTACTAGAAGAGACTACTGACTTGTGTTTAGTGGTAGGAGATGTGACTTCCACCATGGCATGTGCCATTGTAGCCAAAAAATTACAAATCAAAGTCGCTCACGTGGAGGCAGGTATTCGGTCGCATGACATGAGTATGCCTGAAGAAGTAAATCGTTTGTTGACAGATAGTATCAGCGATTATTTTTTCACTACTTCTGAGGTAGCTAATGAAAATCTTAGAAAGTCAGGGATATCAGATGATCGGATCTTTTTTGTTGGTAATACGATGATTGATACCTTATTGTTGAACCAAGCTCGGTTTATAAAACCAGATGTTTGGGACCAATACCATCTTGAAAAAGGGAAGTATTTGGTAATGACATTGCATCGTCCAGCCAATGTAGATGAAGAAAGTAAGTTAAAAGAATTAATAGATCAAATAGTGATTCATTCGAATCAATTGCCTTTGATATTTCCAGTGCATCCTCGTACGAAACAAATATTGAATCGATTAGAAGTAAACTATAATTCTTTAATTCAAATAGATCCAATGTCTTATTTAGAGTTTAATTATTTGGTTAAACATGCTAAAGCGGTCATTACTGATTCGGGTGGAATTACCGAAGAGACTACCATGATGGGTGTACCTTGCATGACATTGAGAAATAATACAGAAAGACCCGAAACGATTAGCCTGGGAACGAATGAATTGTTAGGTGTTAATCCCAAAGCAATAGCTCCTGCTCTAGAAAAGTTGTTTCGAGGAGATTGGAAAAAGGGAGGAATTCCTCCTTTATGGGATGGAAAAACAGGAGAGCGCATTATACAAAAGTTGATTCAATTAGGTTAGCATAATGTGGCGTAAAATTTCTTTACTATTTCATACGATTAAGTTCTTAAAACCGACCCAGCTGATTGGTCGGTTTATTCATTTTTTACCAAGAAGTATTCTAGAGGTATCTATACATCCCAAAATCTCTACCGAAACTTCTTATCAAGGGTTTATTGCTAAACAATCCAGTACTCAAGATCTGGATTGTTTTACCTTCTTATCCGAGACCAATTGTTTGTCATCCATAGGCTGGGATCATCCTGAAGTGTCTAAATTGTGGAGATATAATCTACATTATTTTGATTTTATCAATAGTTCCTATGTAGAGCAAGATTCAAGAGTTCAAAAAGAACTGGATCTGATACATCAGTGGATTGATGAAAACCCATTTGGGAAAGGAACAGCCTGGGAGCCATATCCTAGTTCTTTGAGAATCATCAATTGGATAAAATGGCATTGGCGAACAAAATCGTTGACAGACAAAGCGCTGACCAGTCTTTGGAATCAAGTACGGTATTTAGGTGATAGACCTGAATATCATCTTTTGGGCAATCACTTATTCATTAATGCCAAAGCATTGATATTTGCGGGGGTATTTTTTAAAGGATTAGAGGCACAGAAATATTTGAATCAAGGTCTAGAGATCCTTAACCAGGAGTTGAATGAGCAGTTTTTAGAAGATGGAGCACATTTTGAATTGAGTCCAATGTATCACGCCTTAGGGATGGAGGATTTATTGGATCTATTTGCGATTTGCCATGCAAACATACCAACTTTCCCTAGGGGTGAGGTAGCTCAAAAAATTCAATTGGGATTAACCTGGTTACAACTCATGTCTTATGCTCATGGAGAATTGGCTCATTTTAATGATTGTGCCAATGGTATTGCTCCAAGCTTGGATCAATTGGAATCTTTTGCCTTCGATTTGGGGATTCAAGTCAATAAAATGGAGGGGGAGTCCACTACAAGATTATTAAAGTCATCAGGCTTTTTTGTTTCTGCCAGTAAGGGATTTAAGATGATAGCTGATGTTGGGGAAATTGGCCCGACATATTTGCCAGGACATGCACATGCTGATACATTATCCTTTGAATTAGCTTTACATGGAGAGCGTGTCATTGTTAATTCAGGAACTTCACTCTACGGTCTGAGTCAGGAAAGGCTAAGGCAGCGAAGTACCAGTGCTCATTCAACGGTGGAAATTAATGGAGAAAACTCATCGGAAGTATGGTCAGGATTTAGAGTGGCACGTCGAGCTGAACCGATGGATTTGGATTGTAATCAAGAAGGAGTTGATTTTACACTTGCTTGTTCGCATACAGGTTATCAACGATTTTCAAAAGATATAATTCATCGAAGAACTTGGACTAAGCAAGGGGCAATTTTGACCGTTAAAGATCAGGTCTTAGGTAAAATAGCAAGTGCTAAAGCTAGGTATTTTCTTCATCCAGAAATTACCGTTAGGGAAGAAGATCAAGTGCTCTATTTGGATAAAAATGGTAAAAATTTAGCTGTATTGAAAGCTTCTGATGGTGTTAATGAAATACCAATCCTGCAGAAAAAATCAAGCTACCACCCTATATTTGGACTTTCGGTTCCTACTATTTGCTTAGAAATAGCATTGACAGAGTCTCAAGAAATAATTTTGAATGTAACATTTTAAGCCTTTGAAAAGAATCGTCTATTTAACGTTTTACTTTGAACCGGATTTGTGTGCAGGCTCTTTTAGGAATAGTCCTTTAGCCAAGGTTTTGGCAGAAAAGGTAAAGGAAGATTGTGTGGTAGAAGTTTATACCACCATGCCCAATCGATACGATACCTACCATGCCGAAGCGAGTGCGTTTGAAGAGAGAGGTAATTTGATTATTCATCGAATTCCTTTGCCAGCTCATGAAAGTGGTATGATGGATCAAATAAAATCCTTTTATACCTATTTTAAAGAGGTTATTAGGCTAAACAAAGGGCAAAAAGCAGATTTAATATTTGCTTCTTCTAGTAGACTTTTTACCGCATTTTTGGGATATGTTTTATCGATCAAGTATAAAAAACCGTTGTACTTGGATATTAGGGACATATTTGTGGATACGATTAGTGATGTTATCAAATCGCCCATCATTAAGTTATTTATGTTGCCCGTGTTAAAGCTGATTGAGTATCAAACCTTCTCCAATGCCGTACACATTAATTTAATTAGCGGGGGATTTAAGACTTATTTTCAACAATTTAAGGGCGTAGAGTTTTCGGAATTCACGAATGGGATTGATGATGAATTTTTACAAGTGAAACCCAATCCTGTAAGCTTAAGAAAGGAACACAATGCAGTCAAGACAATTGTTTATGCTGGGAATATTGGAGAGGGACAAGGTCTTCATAAAATTATACCTCAAGCAGCAGTGATGTTAGGAGAAGGGTATCAATTTATCATCATTGGAGATGGAGGCGCAAAGGGTAAGTTATTGTCGGAATTACAAAAAAGGCATGTAACCAATGTAGAAATAAGAAAGCCGATACAAAGGAATTTGTTAATTGAAGAGTACCAAAAAGCGGATTATTTATTTCTTCATTTGAATGACTTAGATGCGTTTAAAAAAGTGTTACCCAGTAAAATTTTTGAATTGGCCACGTTTGATAGTCCCATGATTGCGGGTGTTTCTGGCTATGCTAAAGAGTTTATTGAGAAGGAAATTACTTGTTCATTTGTTTTCTCTCCTTGTGATGTGGAGGCTATGGTTCGAGGCGTGAAAGAATTCAATGAAGGTAAAGAAATAGACCGAAAGGAGTTTTTTAGCAAGTATAATAGAGATCACATTAACCACGCCATGGCGGAATCAATCATTCAATATTTGTGAAAATATTTATAACAGGAGCTTCTGGATTTGTAGGAAAAAATGTCATGGGGAGCCTTGCGCTTACACATGAATTCCACGTTTTTGACCGAGAGAATTTCAATATTGAATCCGATGTTGTTCTTCATTTAGCTGGGAAAGCACATGATCTTAAAAAAGTCAGTGAACCTAATGAATATTATGCCGTCAATACGGAATTAAGCAAGCGAGTATTTGATGCGTTTTTGAAATCAACAGCGTCTACGTTTATTTTTATGAGCTCAGTTAAAGCTTCTGCGGATGCTGTGGAAGGTATTTTAACGGAGGAGGTACTTCCTAATCCTCAAACACATTATGGGAAAAGTAAGCTTTTGGCAGAGGAATATATACTAAGTCATGCCATTCCAGATGGGAAAAGAGTCTATATCTTGCGACCGTGTATGATTCATGGTCCAGGAAATAAGGGAAATTTGAATTTGTTATTTGAGGTAGTTCGTCGAGGAATTCCTTGGCCTTTAGGAGCATTTAGTAATCACCGTTCTTTTTGTAGTATAGATAATTTAGTATTTGTCATTCAAGAACTAATTGACAGAAAAGATATACCATCAGGGATTTATCAAGTAGCGGATGATGAGTCGCTATCAACGAATGAATTAATCCAATTAATGGCTCAATCTGCAGGGAAGCAAGCATCCATTTGGAATTTGCCTAAAGCAATTATTTCTAGAATGGCCCAATTGGGAGATTGGATTCATCTGCCTTTAAATTCAGAAAGATTGACAAAATTAACCGAGAGCTATGTGGTCAGTAATGAAAAAATTACCCAAGCTATTGAAAAAAAAATGCCACTAAGCTCTCGTGAAGGGATATTGAAAACATTGACCTCATTTTCACAATCTTCAAATTAGCTTAGAATAATCTATATTTGATACCTACGCTTCCGCCGAGTGTATTCTTCACTCGACTACCTTCATCATATCCGAATTGAAGGTTTAAATTACATTGATCATTCAGTATTTTTTGCAAAGAAATTATACCTGAAAACTGGGTTATGAAATCACTTTCAGATAGCCTCGGGGCTATATGGTTTCTTGCGCTAGCATAGAAAGAGCTAGAAAGTCGTGATTGCCAAAATGTGGTGTTATTAATTCTTCCAGAGATTCCAAGGTAAAACGATTTTACAGCATTTAACGTAAAATTTAATCCTCCGCCTTGCTGACTTTCACTGTCAATAATGATCAAAGGCGTCCCAATCCCCTTTCCACCATATTGCCAGCTTCCGCGGCCATTGTTGAAATAGGATTCTATTTCGGATTGATGGGGATCTTTGATTTTGAAAAATTCGGCTAAGCCTGAAATATAATTACCTTGGTTGGCCGTGTATAAATATTCCAAGGTAATCCTATCAATGAAGCTACCTGTTTTATTTTTGATGGAAATTCCCGTTAATCCATCATTAATTTGGGTCAAAGCAAATCCTCTCCCCGTTTCATAGGCAGATTGCTTATAGATTAATATCTCTCCCCAATGTGGCTGAAATTTGATAGCCAAATCAAATGAACCTAGATGATTTCCAAATTGGTTGCCCAAATCGTCGTAAGTGGCTGTTGAATCAGGTTTTATGAGTTCTCGATCTTTTAAAACAGTGACAACATAAAAATAGGTGTCTAAATGGCTAGGATAAAAGTCTGTTTTATTGCCAGTTTTAACCTTGGCTTCACCAGCCCATATAACTTGATGATTGATTCCTGCAAATACATTGATGAATCCATCTTGTCGACCAAATCGACCATAGAGACTTTTTTGATGTAGAAATCCATGGATGGTGGGCCCCAGGTTATCCATCCAACCATGAGAAAATGTCATATGAACCCCTAACCAGCCTTTGAATAAGTTAAGGTAATCCCTGGTGCCAATTTGAACCTTAGGGATGGGAAGTGCATTACCAGACCATGCATAAAATCCACCAGACAGCGTGGAATCACCTAAACCATAGATCTCTTTTCTCCTTCCAGCCCATAATTCCCATTTCCCACGTCTACCACTTATATAGGCTTGTGTTAAGCCAAATTCATTTTGTTTGCCTCCCCATCCTGTGGCTTCTAGCTCATATTTCCAATCGGATTTTTTCTTCAAATGGTAATTCTTTCCTGACCAGGCCCTTATAACTGCCCCTGGATTTTCCATGGGAACTTGACCATATTGTAAACTTCTTATCCAAAATGGTGTAGTACCTACATTAGAAGCTAAAAATTGAGCTTCTATACGGGCGTGAATGGTTGTATCCACTCGACCGATTAATGGGAAATGTTGGATTAGTAAAATTCCCCCAAATAGTAAAATGGGGATACAATAAAAGGCGTTTCTTCTTAATTGGAGCATTTACTTAGTTGTCCAAAAGGTAATTGAAATAAGACAATAAAAGGAGAAATGTCAAAGTTTGGAGGGCCTAATTATTTAATGGTAAATCTTGGAGATTCAATTGATGAATACTAATTGATGATACGAAATTTTAGTCCTGGTTTTTTATAGGAATGCCTTTAATTGGAATTTGAGCAAAGTTTTTGTTTTTATCCTGTAAATTTGAAAATTATTAAAATATAGAATTGAATGAATTTTAAGCATTGGTTGATTACACAAATAGCCTCAGAGGCGTCAATAGCAGAGGAAGAGGTCGATTGTGACATGGCATTTGAGCATTTTAATTTAGATTCATTGTCCATTGTTTCCATATCTTTTGAAATGGAAAGCGTATTTCAATTGGAAAATGTAGATCCTTCCTTATTTTCGGAGTTTAATACGATAAATAAACTCTGTGTATGGATGGAAAATCAACAATAAAATGGAATCCCTTTGCTCCTGATTATTTTAATGATCCCTATCCGATTTATGCTCTTTGTCGGCAACATAACCCTATACAGAAAGACAGTTTTGGGAATATTTTGTTGTTTAGATATCGTGATATTGCGCCCATTTTAGATTCGACGGACTTTGAGGTAAGTAGTTTGGTAACTTATTTCGAGAGTAAAGAAAGCTATATTTTTAAGAATAGTCCTCAATGCCCTTTTTTAGCAAAGACAACGAGTAAATGGTTAATGTATCTAAATGGAGACATACACCGAAAGCTAAGAATTGCATTAGGAAAAGTATTGTTCAGCTATGATTTTGATCGTTTAATTCAAGAGGCTGTAAAAGATAGTGTGAATCATTTCCAAGATTATCAGGAATTAGATTTAGTGCATTTCTCTAAGTACTTCATTTTTCATATTCTAGGGCAATTTATTGGACTCAAAGATTTTGCCAGCTTTGAAAAAGTCGTTGAGTACTCTAATTTGGCTGCTAGAAGTCAGGATATCTTTGTTTCTAAACAAATGTATTTAGAAATCAACCAATGTTTTTTATGGGGAAAAGGTCTTTTTTCTGAAACAGGTTTTAAAGCCAAATTAGTGAAAGAATTGGATGGATTTGAATTCGAAGAGGATGATTATTATTCTATATTGGCTGTGACTTTAATGGCTTTTTTTGAGACTTCAAAAGATAATTTAGCTTTAACGCTTCATTCAATTTTGTCAAATCCTAGCTTGAAAGAATATGTTCTCAATGCCGATCAGAAAGCTATCAAATTGGTATCGGAGGAGTGTATACGTTATACTTCGCCATTACAATTTACGGTTAGAATTAGTAAAAATGAAGTGATTATTCATGGGCAACAATTTGCTGCCAGCACTCGATTTGTTTTGGGAATTGCTAGTGCCAACCGCGATGAGGAAATATTTGAATCGCCAGATGAAATTTTGCCTAATAGGAAGGTTAATCCACATCTAGCTTTTGGAGCAGGGGCACACCTATGTTTAGGAGCGTTGATTGCTAGAAAAGAAATGGAATTTGGACTTAAACCTATGGTAGAGTTCCTTCAAAAATTTAATATTGATTCAACACAACCTTTGGAATGGGGGAATCAAATATTTATGAGGACTTTAGAGAGAGCTATGGTTAAAATGCATTAATATGGCTCAAATTGGACTTTTTTCAAGTGTTCTTTATATACTCTTCACCATTTGTTTTAGTTTTATTTTTAAAAAACAGGTTTGGAAAGCTCTGTTAGTTGGCTCCATGCTTACGATAGGTATTTTTATGCCCTTAACCTTGTTATTTTTCTTAGTAGGAAGTGGCATTACCTATTGGATGGGGAATAAAATTCAATCTTCATTTCCTTGGAAAGGATTAGGAATCGGAATTCTCATAGGTTTTTTGATCATATATAAACTAAAAGAATCTTGGATTGATCACATCAATTTACTCGAGGTAAATTTTTGGGAGAATACAGGCATTTGGCAAATTGTGGGTTTAAGTTTTTTTGTTTTCAATGCTGTAAGTTATTTGATGGATATTAGAAGAAGGTTTATCAAGCCTGCTGATTCATTTTTCAAATTAATGCTCTATTTGCTCTATTTCCCCACCTTACATGCTGGCCCCTTACACAGATTCAGCTATTTGAATGAGCAGTTTGATCAAGCTAACATATCAGAAAAGTCATTTAGTAATGGAATGCGACTTATATTATGGGGACTGTTCAAGAATTTTGTATTGGCTCAGAGATTAAATCAATTATTAATTTCACTAAGAGAAAGTGAAATTGCAGGATGGTGGACATTGTTAATTGGATTTGTATTCTTCTTCTATCTTTATTTTAGTTTTAGTTCATTTATTGATTTCTTCCAAGGCCTATCTGAAATATTCAACATACAATTAAAAGATAATTTTCATAAGAGGGTCTATTTTTCAATTAACCGACATGAATTTTGGAAGGGTTGGCATATTACTTTGAATGAATGGTTCAGGGATTATTTTTTTTATTGGCTAATCAAATGGAAGTTTTGGCGAGATAAACCTTATTTGCTATTATTGATGACTTACGTGCTCATAGGTTTATGGCATGGATTCACTTGGGCATATTTTTTTTGGGGATTTTTAAGTGGGATTTGGATACTTGTTGAAAAAGTGTTGAAAATTCCTAAGTTGTCAGAGAAGTTTAGTTCTTTGAAGTGGATAGGTGTTATTTATCATGTTTTTATCTGTTCTGCATTGGCTTTAGTTTTTGTATTTTCATCCATTGAGGATTTGTGGGATAGAATTCTAAAGCCAGCTTATTTTCCTTTGGGAATATGGTTGCTTCATAAAAGGAATATTTTCATTATTTTATTTATGTTCCTACAAGTTGATTTTTTTCATATTTGGTCAAAAAGCTTAAGAATGAACATTTTTTTTGAAAGGTTACCAGCCTGGCAACGTAGAGTGATTTACATTCAACTGTTTCTATATATCTTGATTTTAGGAATGTTCAGTGATGGAATTGAAAACTTTTATTTACAATTTTAAATATGAATTTTATTTTTAAGTGTTTTTTATGGTGCTTTTCGCTAGTGTCAATAGGAATATGGTGGGTGTTTTTTGGATCAGAATACAAAATAATAAATACAAATAAGAAAAATTTATTTTCACTAAATCGACATTCTAATTCTATTTTTATCTTGGGGTCAAGTAGATTTCAAAGAGGTGTTGATATCAATTTATTGAAAGGAGCTTTGTCAAAATGGAACATTATGCATTTGGGCTTAGCTGGTAATACTTTAGCTCAAACATTATATTTGGCTAATTTATTCAAAGAATTACCTGGGAATAAAGTGGTAATCATAGAATTAACCCCATATAAAAGAACTTTTCCAGAGTCATTCAAATATGCAGGGGCTTATTTGAATATACCAAATTTTTTAGAAAATTATTATAGGTATATTTCTGCAAGTAGACATGATAATTTTACTTTACCCATTTTAAATTATCAAGAATTTTATTTTTGGAATACATTAACAGAAATTCAAAATCAACTAAAAGTAATTTTTAAAGGGGAAAATAATTACAAAGTTATTCCAATTGGGTTTGTGCCATCAAGTGATGCAAATTGTAATTCTGTGGGGTCATTCCTTACAACACGAGATTTATCTCATTATTCATCAAGCGGATTGAACAAAACAATGTGGTCAAAAATAAATAACCTGCTTAATCAACAAAAGGAGAGAGATTTTAAAGTTATTTTTGTTTTACCAATTACTTCAAGAAGGGAAGGAGAATATATACAAGAGATTCCTGTTTTTAATAAAATTCCTATTGATTCTAAATGGCAATACGATGATGTATTTTTAGAGCAAATGGCAAAACCATTAAATTTGGCTGATAACAATCATTTAAATGTGAGAGGTGCTTATGTTTACTCACAAGGCTTATTGAAATACATCAAATCCAATGAAGCCTCTTGGCAATAAATTTAAGGGAAACGATATTTTATCCCTAGCATTCCCCCAACTGTATTTTTGGTACGATCACCTTGATCTGTTGCAATTTGAAAACTAATTCCGAGTCTTTTATTGACTTGTTTTTGTAAACTCAAGGACGCTGAGAATTGCTTTAAATAAGATGATGGACTATTGACTGGGATGACTGGATAATCATAAGAAGTAGAAGTTAGCCTGGCCATCCAATGTATTTGTTGGGGTAAAGTGCCCCTAACGCCAATATACATGGACCTAACGGCATTATAAGCAAAACTTAATCCGCCTCCTTGCTGACTTTCTTTATCCATGATAAGTATGGGTGTACCTAATCCTCTTCCCGAATAAATCCAACCATCCCGACCACGAACATTCAGGTAATTGACAATATTGGGATAATCATTATCCTGCTTATTTAATAGATTCCCCAATATGCTTTGGTGAGTTCCTTGATTTCCTGTATAAAGGTATTCTAAACTTAATCCTTCAATGATTTTTGTCTCTTTAAACTTGAAGGAAAGGCCAGTGAGGCCATCATCAATGGTATTTAATGACCAAATTCGATCAGATTCATAGGGATTTTGTCGGTACAAAAGGATTTCCATCTGATCATTTTGATAACGAAGTCCCAAGTCCAAACTGCCTAAGTGGTTGCCGTATTTATTATTCTCGTCATCATCTGGTAAAATTCCTTCACCAGTTCCCAGTAATACCTTAGTAAATGTATTGAAATCGGAAGGATACACGTCATAAATACTTCCTTTGGGGTCTTTTCTGCTACCTCCCCATTGTACTTGGTGGTTAAAACCTAGAAAAGCATTCCATGTGGAGGTAGGTTGGCCAAAACGTAAATAAAGTGATTTTTGATGTAAATAGGAGTTTGCAATGGCTCCTTGATTATCAAACCAGCCATGAGCGAATTGGAAATTTATCCCTATCCAATCATGTAATATATTAACATAGTTTCTAGTGCCAACATGAACCTTTGGCATGGGTAAGGCATTTCCAGACCAAATAAAAAAACCGGCCGTCATCGTTGTATCTCCTAAGCCGATAACCTCTCTCTTTGCGCCACTCCAAACTTCAAATGCCCCTTTTTTAAGGCCAATGTAAGCTTCTGATAGTAAAAATTTAGAATCTTTAGCTAACCAGCCTGTGGCTTCTATTTGATATGTCCAATCAAAGTCTTTTTTTGGATTATACCATTTTCCGGTGTTTGCACGAATAATACCAGTTGGATTTTCAACGGGCACTGTACCATATTGTAAACTTCTTGTCCAAAATGGGTTTGTGGAATTGGTAGCGCCAACTGCCATGATATCTACGGAAGTATGCCTAAGAGTATCTTTGGCTATTGCAGGACTAGTAATACCAATAAATGAACTTAACAGTAGAGAAAGAAGCATGCAAACAATGAATATCGGATAGATTGATCATAAATCTATACACCTAATTTACAAATATGCTTGAATAAATGGGAATCGTCCTTTTATAATTTATCTAATGCAGAACGTAAGTCGGTCCATAAATCGTCAACGTGCTCTAAACCAATCGATAAACGTAATAAATTACCTGGAGTGCTGCTTTGGGGGCCTTCAATGGATTTGCGATGTTCGATTAAACTCTCTACCCCACCCAAACTAGTGGCTTGTTGGAACAAATTTAGGGTAGAAGCGAACTTCTGTGTAGCATTTTCAGATGCTTTTAGCTGAATAGCAATCATGCCACTTTGTCCGTTTGGCATTTGCTTCATGGCTAAGTCGTACTGAGGATGACTAGGTAGTCCTGGGTAGTGTACTTTTTCTATAGCATGATGATTCTCTAATTTTTCTGCCAAAATGGCGGCGTTTTTGCTGTGTTCTTTCATCCTCAAAGGCAATGTTTTTAAACCTCGAGCCAGTAAGTAACAATCCAGCGGATTGGGCGTAGCGCCCATTAAAATCTGAACTCGCTGGATTCTGTGTGCCCAATCATCATCTTCTTTGAGGACAACGGCTCCACCTAATATGTCAGAATGTCCGCCAATGTACTTGGTCGTTGCATGCATCACAATATCCGCTCCTAGGGCAATGGGGTTCTGTAAAATGGGACTTGCCAAAGTATTATCAACCCCGACTTTAATGCTTAATTTACTGGCGATTTGGCAGATACCAACTATATCGCTTAAACTTAACATGGGATTGGCTGGAGACTCTATCCAAATCAGTTTTGTGTTAGATTGGATCGCATTTTTAACGGCTTCTAGGTCAGTCATGTCTACTTGAGAGACTTGTAAACCCCATGGGCCTAAAATTTCTTCGGCAAGTTTATAACTGGCATAATAACCTACTGAGGGCATTAAGATATGATCTCCCGATTGAAGGCATTGAAAAACGGCATTAACTGCTGCTAAACCCGATCCAAAGGCAAAGGCTCTGAGGCCCCCTTCTAATGCGGCCAGACCTTTTTCCAACACTTCGCGGTTAGGGCTTGAATTTCTAGCATACATATGTCCTTTGGGATATGTACCATCCTCCGAGCGCTCAAAAGTTGTACTTAGGAAGATAGGAGCTGCTATAGAAGCCGCTGTTTCATCTTTCAGGTTGGTACTATGTATGGCTAGTGTTTCTTTTTTCATGTCAAAACATTCTAGGAGGGATTAGTTGTTAGTGTTTAAAATTGTAAGCCACAAACTATCAAGATTCATCCATATTAGCGATTATGCCCTATTCTAAACCCTAATAACTAATCCCTAATAACTTATTAGTTTTTCTTTCTTAATTCGAAATTCTTACCAAGATACAAGCGACGAACTTGTTCGTCATCGGCTAATTCTTGAGGTGTTCCTGCTTTGAGAATTCTTCCTTCAAACAATAAATAGGCGCGATCGGTGATGGAAAGTGTTTCATCGACATTGTGATCGGTTATTAAGATGCCAATATTTCGGTATTTTAATTTGGCGACAATACTTTGAATTTCTTCGACCGCAATGGGATCGACACCGGCGAAGGGTTCATCTAATAAGATAAACTTGGGGTCTACTGCTAATGCCCTTGCAATCTCAGTTCGCCTACGTTCTCCTCCTGACAGTACTTGTCCCAGACTTTTTCTAACGTGAGTTAAAGAAAACTCTTCCAATAGTAATTCCGTTTTCTCTTTTTGCTCCGCTTTGGTCAGTTTGGTCATTTCTAGCACTGCCAAAATATTTTCTTCCACGGTGAGTGTTCTGAAAACAGATGCTTCTTGAGCTAAGTATCCAATTCCTAACCTAGCACGCTTGTACATGGGAAGGTGGGTGACGTCCAGATCATCTAACCAAACTTTGCCTTCATTAGGCTTTACTAAGCCTGTGGCTATATAAAAAGAGGTTGTTTTTCCGGCCCCATTGGGTCCTAGTAGTCCAACAATTTCTCCTTGGGCAACCTGATAGCTAATGTGGTCATTGACCAAGCGTTGGCCGTATTTTTTTACCAGATTTTCTGTTCTTAGGATCATATTTCAAAAATAGGGAAAAGAGTTGGGGTCAGCAAGAAGAATGCACATTCCAAGCTTTTTCCATTTTTTTTATTTTGGGGATTGCCATTTTTAAAAAATATTCATACTTTTGCAATCCCGAAAGCAATCGGGCAATTGAGGTGGAGTAGCTCAGTTGGTAGAGCATCGGACTGAAAATCCGTGTGTCCCCGGTTCGAGTCCGGGCTCTACCACTTCAATTTTAGAAAGACCCTGACGAAAGTTAGGGTCTTTTTTTTTACGTAATATTAGGCTAGATTTGATTCTGTTTGCTTAGATTTGTCAACTTTCCAAAAGTTGACAAATCTACATGTCATTTACCAATTTTAAGTGCAAATGATATGAATAAACTGATTTTATCTAAGCTATTCACTATGAAAATAAGTCGAAGGGATGTATTGAAAGCATCAGGTGCAACCGCTGGTATGGCGCTTGCTCCAACTTTTTCTCAAGCTCAAAATATTCCATCCAAAAACACTTTTCGCTTGAGTTTAAACCTAAGTACCATCATGGGACAAAATTTAGGTTTTATCAAAGAATTAGAAGTAGCTTCTCAAGCTGGATTTAGATCCGTGGAAATTTGGATGCCTACCTTAGAAAAATATTTAGCTTCTGGAGGGACCATTGTTGAGGCCAAAAAACGTATTGCTGATTTAGGTTTAACAATTGAAAATGCCATAGGTTTTGCTCAGTGGATCGTGGATGACACAACTACTCGAAGCAAAGGAATTGAGCAATTGAAACGAGAAATGGGCATATTGGCCGAATTAGGATGTAAACGTACCGCCGCACCTCCTATGGGAGCTACGACAGAGGCCGGTTTAAATTTAAAGGCTGCTGCGGAACGTTACAGAACCATCTTAGAATTAGGGGAACAAATGAATGTGATTCCACAATTGGAAATGTGGGGGCATTCGAAGAACTTACATCGAGTGGCAGATGTGCTTTTTGTAGCTGCAGAAAGTGGACATGCGAAGGCGCGTTTATTACTAGATGTATTTCATATCTACAAAGGAGGATCTAGCCATGAAAGCCTACATTTGGTAGGAGAGAATTCCATCGAAATTTTTCATATCAATGATTATGTTACTAGTATTAAGCCCGACCAAATTAAAGACGCGGATCGCATCTATGCTGGCGATGGGGAAGCTCCTATTGATAAAATTGTTCATGCCTTAAAACCAAGTGCCCAACCGGTCGTATTATCCTTAGAATTGTTTAATAAACAACTTTACATGCAAGATCCTTTGTTGGTGGCAAAAACGGGCTTGGAAAAGATGAAAGCTGTAGTTAAACGAGTAAATGCCCAATATAAAGTATAATTAAATTCATGAAAAAATTCAGTTTACTGATAGCTCTTTTTAGTGGAATAACTTTTGTATCATTAGCCACTGAACCTGCAAATTCTTCTCCCTCAAAAAAATTAAAACTTTGGTATAATAAACCTGCTCAATATTTTGAAGAAGCATTGGTTTTAGGTAATGGCCGAATCGGAGCTACCGTCTATGGAGGTACAGATACCGATAAGATTCATTTAAATGATATCACACTTTGGTCAGGAGAGCCCATGGATCCCAACATGAATCCGCAAGCTTACAAACATTTACCTGCAGTTCGAGAAGCACTTAAAAATGAAAATTATAAATTGGCGGATTCTTTAGTCCGTAAATTACAAGGTAAATTTTCGGAGTCATATGCACCATTGGGTGACTTATACATTGATTTTAAATCTAGCTCTGTAAAGAATTATTACCGAGAATTGGATTTGGAAAAGGCCATAGCTTCAGTGAAGTATGATGCAGGCAACCAAACTATTTCTAAAGAATACTTTGTCTCTTATCCCGACAAAATATTAGTGATTCACTTGAAAAGTTCTCAAGCTAAAGGGCTCAATTTTAGTGTTAGATTCGGTTCCAAATTGAAGTACAAATCGAAGTCAACCATCAATCACCTACATTTTCAAGGAGTAGCTCCCGTGCGAGCAGATCCTAATTATGTTAGGAAAAAAGGGAATCCAATCATTTTTAAGGAAAATCAAGGAACTCGCTTCTCCGCTGATGTTTTATTACAGTCTACGGATGGTCAAGTGGCCAGAACAGATAGTACTGTTAGTCTTTCCAATGCCACAGAGGCAACTATTTTAGTGTCATTAGCTACTAGTTTTAATGGATTTGATAAAAATCCACAAAGTCAGGGTCTAAATGACGATGCAATTGCTCAAGAACAATTACAAGTAGCCAGTAGAAAAACGGTTGTTGAGATGCGAGCTAGGCATATTCAAGATTATCAACAGTATTTTAAACGAGTAAGCCTTCATTTGGGAGGAGAACAAGCCCCTGAGCTTCCCACAGATGATCGTCTAAGAAGGTATGCTAAAGGAGAAAAAGATCCTTATTTAGAAACTTTGTATTTTCAATTTGGCCGTTACTTATTGATATCAAGTTCTAGAACCTTGGGTGTACCTGCTAATTTACAAGGGCTTTGGAATCCACATATTCAACCACCTTGGAGTAGTAATTATACGATGAATATTAATGCTGAAGAGAATTATTGGTTAGCAGAAAATACCAATTTATCAGAAATGCATGCCCCATTTCTCAGCTTTATCGAAAATTTAGAAAAAACAGGTAAAATAACGGCAAAGACCTTTTATGATGCACCTGGTTGGACGGTTCATCATAATTCGGACATTTGGGCCATGACGAATCCCGTGGGGGATTTTGGAAATGGGTCACCAAGTTGGGCTAATTGGTACATGGGTGGCGCTTGGGCAGCTACACATTTATGGGAACATTATAGTTTTACAAAGGATGACAAATTCTTGAAGGAAAAGGCCTATCCATTAATGAAAGGTGCAGCCGAGTTTTGTTTAGCGATGCTAATCCCGGATAAAAATGGCAATTTGATTACATCTCCATCGACCTCTCCAGAAAATAGATTTATTACTCCTACGGGTTATCAAGGAGAAACAGCCTATGGTGGAGCCGCCGATTTGGCCATGATACGGGAGCTTTTTCAGGACCTCATTGAAGCAGATAAAATTTTAAAACAAGATGCCTCTTTTAGTCAAAAGCTTCAAGATGCTTTGAAGAAACTATACCCATATCAAGTGGGCAAAAAAGGAAATTTGCAAGAATGGTATTTTGATTGGGAAGATGTAGAACCTACCCACCGTCACCAAAGTCATTTATTTGGATTGTTTCCTGGAACTCATTTGACCGTAGAAAACACACCAGCCTTGACGAATGCTGCTAAAAGAACTTTGGAAATTAAAGGGGATGAAACCACAGGCTGGTCTAAAGGTTGGAGAATCAATTTATGGGCGAGATTAAAAGACGGGAATCATGCCTATAAAATGTATCGTGAATTATTGAAATATGTAGAACCGGACGGGGTAAAGATTGAATACCGTCGAGGAGGGGGAACGTATCCTAACTTATTTGATGCACATCCTCCATTCCAGATTGATGGAAATTTTGGAGGTGCAGCTGCCGTAGCAGAAATGTTAGTACAATCCGACATGCATCAAATTTATTTACTTCCTGCTATTTCAGATGATTGGAAGGTGGAAGGTGAAGTTAAAGGTTTGAAGGCAAGAGGTGGATTTGAAATTGATATGGCTTGGAAAAATGGTCAGGTGGTAAAGTTATACATCAAAGGAGTTCCTGGGGGGAAAACTACGTTAATTGTTAATGGAACATCTAAAGAAATACAAATAGCAAAAGGAAAGAAAGTGAGAATCTTGTAGGGAGTGTAGTATGTAGAATGAAGAATTAGGAATGTAGAATGGAGAATTTTTTTAGGAAAAGACTCTCGTCGTACTTCAAATTTCGTAGATGCTAGCCGATCAATGTAAATTGATTTTTGTGCTCCATGCTACATTCTCCATTGAGAGCTTAACCTAATAAAAAGTCATATAAAAGACCTTGGAATCAGCCTATCTCAGGACAAGATATTCTCCATTCCAAATTCTTCATTCTACATTCTTCATTTTACATGGTAATCTGAAACTGCCCCCAGATACTTCTACCAACCCCATTGATGCCAGAGCCATGCATACGGTAATCTACATCTCCCAAGTTTTGAAGTTGAAGGCTTAACTGCCAATGTTTACGGGCATAGCTAGTCTGTAAGTTCACCACACCCCAACCAGCCGTACCCAAGGGATTCATTCGGTTATCCGATTTATCACCCGCACTTAATCGCTCTTGACTAAAGGCAAATACATGTTCGATTTGAGAGGTAAATCGTCCAGTTTGAATCAGGTATTGAATCGATCCATGCAAAGGCGGAATACGTCGCATGGGTTCATTTTGTGTCAAATTTTGACCTATAACATAAGACAATTGGCCTTGTAAAGCACTTTTTGAGTTGATTTTATACAATCCTGACCATTCGCCTCCCGCCAAATAACTCTCCTCTACATTCCTTTTTTCATAAACAGGATAGCCTTGAATAACCGCAGTTGTTTTAACCCGTGTAATCAAATTGCTTAAGCTAGTTCTGAATACCGAGACTTGTTGACGAAAACGATAATTTTCAAATTTATAGCCCAATTCTAGATTTAAGGAATACTCTGGTTTTAATTGATAGGCCGGTTTTTCATACCTAAAATCAACGATACCCAAGCTGCCTAAATCATCTAAATTAGGAGATCGAAAGCCAGAACTACTGGAAAGATATATGGAAGAGTTGGTTCCTATGAATCGGCTAATTCCCGCAGTATAAACCAATGCTTGGTTTTCAACAACACTTAAGCCCAAGGTCGTATCAGGTAAAGTGGCTTTCACTTGATGCCACCGTAAACCTAATTCAATTTGGTAATTGGGTATTCGGATATGATGTAAAGAAAATATAGAGCTCTGCTCATACCGAGATTGATCTGGATAAAGTCCTCTTAAAGGAGTGATTTTTTGTGAGGACTGATTGATATCCGATCTAGAACTTCCAACCCAATCATGATAGATTTCAACTCCTGAGGTGGAAGACCAATGTTTTGTCCATTGACTTTCCACATCTATACTGACACTCCGCGAATTTACTTGATCTGATTCTACACGCAAGGTACTACTTCCATTTTTCTCAGCCCTTCTGTTTTCTAAACTCGACTGAAAAGCTAATGTCCCCGTTATTTTATTGGCCCAAGCCTTTGGAGTTGTTACAGTACCTTTCCAATAGACACGTTCGTATTTTTGCTTTTCCATTTCATTGATGGCAAAGTTCTCTAATACTATTTTATGGTAAACAGGCACATTGTTTTGAACCATTTGTTGGTAGCCTACTTCCCATTCAAAGGACTTACTAGCTTGATGTCTAAACTTAAACATAGAGGAGCCTTCCTGATAGCCACTTGGGCTTTGAGCACCTAATTGATTTCCTCGGATTAAATCACCAAATTTTTTAGTAGATCCTGAGGCTAAGATTCCCCAATTTTTTTGGCTATACACGATTTTTCCTTGATAAGAATTTTCCATGTCACTACTTGCCCAGCGCTTTTGAAGCCCAATTTGTAATAAAGGTTTCGCGCTAAATTGAGGTCTTTGACTATACAAATGAATAACGCCCGTTAAAGCATCGGATCCATATTGTACAGCTCCTGAGCCCATGACGCTTTCTACTCTTTCTAAGGTATAAGGGTCAATGGTGTTTAAGTATTGATTAGGGCCATATCGAAATGTGGAATTATTGAATCTAATTCCATCCAACATCAAAAGCGTTTGATTACCCGTTAAACCCCTAACAAACATAGACCCACCACCTTGATTGGTTTTTTGAAGGAATATGCCTGGCATATTCATCAATAACTCAGGGCTGGTTCGTGCACTTTTTTGTTGGATCGTAGAATCTGTCCAAATTTGAGTTGCATAAGGTGTTTTTAAGGCATTTTGGACACTCCTACTCGCACTTACCACAATGTTTTGCAAAGTGTCACTTGCTGTTTTTTGGGCTATAACCGGTAAGCCTTGACTCATTAAATACAATGAAATGACTGTTGTTAACTTAATCTTCATCACCTTCTTCCTCTTTAGTATTTAAAATAGCTGCTCTACGGGGTGCGGGCATTTCTGAGTGTTCCCCACGTACCGACTTCCAAATAATCTGGTTCAACACTAAATCTGGAATAGCATCCTCCTTCGAGAAATCAAGCTTTTCACTTAGGCGAGCACTGGCATTATCGGCTACATTCTTTTCGAAAATATTCACCTGTGGAGCAATGTGTTGGAATGGGCTTATATCAGCTTTTGAAGTAAAGCATTTGTACATAGGCGTTGCAGCAGCGTCATATTGACTCATTGGAGGGATTCCTAAAATCAATTCCATCGTTCTTAACATGGAAGAGGTAGAATATGGAGTATGGTCAACAAATCCACGTTTTACAAAACCTCCTGCTATATACGCCGTAGTACGGTGTGCATCTACGTGGTCTGAGCCATTTTGGGCATCATCTTCCACAATAAATACGGCTGTTTCTTTCCAAATTTTGGATTTCGATAAATGTTCTACGAATAGACCAATGGCATAGTCATTTTCTGCTACAAAAGCTGTAGGAGTGTAAGAACCCAATTTTTGACCTTCCGTATGATCATTAGGGAATCTCAAAGAATTGAATTGTGGAACCTGATTTTTAGCTAGTAAGGCATCAAAATCCTTTTTCCAGCGATTGAATCGAAGTGTATCCATGATTTTCTGATCAAATGAAGGAAAATCTGGACAGAAATGGCCTGCAATGGAAGGAATATTGGGCTTGAAATCATCAGCGAATTCTCCATATGTCCGATACGAAACGCCTGCTCTTTTGCAATAATCCCAAATGAATCCATTTTTTGGATTTGCTATGGCACGATTCCCTTCCCCATCATATTTACCACCTCTTCCTCCATAACCTGTTGGCCAGGTTTTTTCCAAATAATCCGTTGCATGGGCCGAAGTAGACCAGTTGTGTCCATCTGAACTAACCTCTCCATCGACATAAAAATTATCTAGTAAGACAAAGTCTTTCACTAATTTATGTTGGTTCGGAGTTACTTTTTCTCCAAATAAAAGCAAGGATAAATCGCCATTTCCACCCTTTACATCTGCTAAAACCTGATCATAAGTACGGTTTTCCTTTAAAACATAAAATACATATTTGATGGGTGATTTACCCCCAACTTTGGTTGGGATTGGATTTCCTTTTTCTCCTTTTGCTTGAAGCTCAATCTGTTTATTGTATGGAGTATTGGTATATACCGCTTTAGATAAAATGGCTAATTCTGCTCTACTAGGTTCTTGAAATAGAGACATGGTTCCTTTCATCAAACCTCCTATGTATTCTACTTTAGCTTTTTTCTCATTATCTGCTTGCTGATATGTTACTTTTTGAATTTTTGCCATGGGATTTGGTCCTTTCGGATTGGCAAAAGAAGAAAATCCTTTTCCATTGGCAACATAGACAGTTTGTCCAATGACTTTCACCGCGGTAGGATACCAGCCCACTGGAATAAATCCAAGAGACTTCGATTTGCCTGGATTCTCTACCTCAAAAACAGCTAAACAATTATTGTCTGCATTTGAGATATACAAGCGTTCTTCATCTTCTGATAATGCCAATCCGTTCGTAGAAGAGCCTTCCAAGGCATTAGGAAATAAGGCGGCATTCAATACCTCTATCACTTGGTTGCTACGCGTATTAATGACCGAAACAGAGTTGTCATTTGCATTGGCAACAAATAGGGTATTGCCATCTTTTGTTAATAAAATTTCATTAGGATGATCGCCAACTGGAATGCCTTTATCAAAGCTTTTTGATTGGCAATTGAAGGGTAATATTTGCGCGCCTCCCCAAATAGAAATGTATAATTTATCTCGCTTAGGGCTTAATAAACAAGTAAATCCTTCGGCAGGTAAAGGAAAGGTGTCACTCACTTTATTTTGGCGAACATCTATCAAATAGAGTTTATTGTTGTCTTTGGATACCACATATAATATTCCACGCTCATCGTCCAAAGCCATTCCAGTAGGAGAGATGATGTCTTTTGCTTTATCTGTCAACGAAATAGAACCTTTGGCAACTAATTGCTTATTGCTTATTTCAAATTTTAATACCTTGTTATCATTTCCACCCGAAGCATAAACAGTTTTATTATCTTGAGATATGGCTAATCCATACCAAGATTTAGCGACTTCAATACTGTGAACTACTTCATTCGATTTCGTATCTATTAATTGTAAACTTTGGATACTTTGGCCATTATTGGTTGCCACCATCCATTGTTTATTGGCTGATACAGCTAAATTCAAAGGTAAATCACCTAATGACAGCGATTTGCCATGTGGAGATAATTTCCATCCGTTGGGAAGTCTGACCCTCTTTTTCTGTAAATCTTGTTGTAATTTACTTGCTCCTTGTGACAGCATAGTATGACTCACGATTAACGAGCAAGCCAAGCCTAAGAATAGGCTTTTGGAGAAATGGATTTTCATAAGTAAAAGGTTTTGAATGTTCAATTTACAAGCATTTTTAAATAAATGAATCCTGTATTTATTTTTTAATGATTTAGTAAAATTGTCCATAAATAGAAAAACTAAATTTATAGGAGTTAAATGTAGATTGTATGGATATTTACTATCGGGAAAACCCCACATTGAATGTTGAAGATTTTATCGAGATTTTAGATAAATCAACTCTTGGTCAACGAAGACCCTTGCAGGATTTGGCTGCTATGCAACTAATGTTAGAAAACGCTAATGTATATGTAGGAGCTTATGCGGGCGAAAAATTAGTAGGACTTGCCAGAGGCATGACAGATTTTGTATTTACTACTTATTTAGCTGATTTGGCAGTAGATGAAGCATTTCAACATCAAGGAATAGGGAAAGAGTTAGTGATTCGGGTCAAAAAAATGCATCCCAGTGCCAAATTAATCTTACTAGCAGCTCCTGCTGCTCAAGCTTATTATCCTAAAATTGGTATGCAAAAACATGATTTTTGCTTTTTCATCGACGATGTTAATGAAATTCAATAGGACTATTTTACTATCGCTAAGCGTTTGGTGATCGTAGATCCATCAAGGCCAGTAGTGCTTAAAAAGTAATTGGCCGCTGGTAATTTGGACAAATCCACATCTTTAAAAAATACGGCGAGGTAAGTATCTTCAAAGACAATATTACCTTTCATGTCATATATTTTCAAAGTGCCAGTCGACATATTCTGCCAGCGAATGGTGATTTTATCCACCGCAGGATTCGGGCCAATACTAAATTCAAAGTTCTGGTCTAATCGAACTATGGGAATGGAAGAAAATGCAAATGCCCGCATTCCTGCTTTATTTCGGATAAAGGGTCCAGGGAAAGGTGCTTTATTGAAAGTATAAAATTCTCTAAAATAATCAGGCAAATAGCTAATGATCTCACTTGGGTATTCCTGATTCAAGTTTAAAATGACCTTATTTCCTTCCACTTCGATGTTGTCTATGAATTTGGCCGCACTCACCGCATTAATTCCATCGTAGAAGAAATTATCCTTCATATTGCGCTTCTGCGTTTTACCTGTTGGATCGATAAATGTAGTATCAGTAGGAGCGATCATAATTTGACCTTGTTCAAACTCCAGATACAACTTTCTCGTTTCAGATTTTGATTTGAAATAGGCTTTAACAACATTGGGACTATAAACCTGTTTATCCCATGGTCGCTTATATATTTCAGCCGAAATAATGCGGAATAATTCAAAACCACTTTGACGATAACCCTCATTTCCATAATGGAGACCATCAAACTGCTTGGTACCTACGGTTGCAAAGGATTTGACATATAAATCATTGGTATACTGTGCTCGTTGATTTTCTCTAACCAAAGCCGCTGGGGAATACTGAAATTCGTAGACGTTGGTCTGTGGGCAAAAAACGTATTTAGCACTGGGAAAGAACTTTTTATATTTTGTTTTTAACTGGTCAAATTTCCACCACCAATCAAATGGACTACCCACAGGAAGTGTGGATTCCGCCTCACCTTGTCGGTAAATAATGGCCTGAACCTTATCCAGTACTCCGGCTTTCATGGCCTTATAGAGCATGATGTTGCCACCATAAGGCGCTTTCAAATCACCATCCAATATCAAATGGAAGTCGATAGCCGAGCCCCCTGCTGCTGAATTAATAAAGCAAAATGGGACTTTTTCAGATTCAATTAAATATTTAGCTATTTCAGAAACCCATGGTCCTACACGGGCTTTGTCTGTAGCAAGTGACCAAAGGGTATCCGCTAAGTTGTATGGCCCGTAATTATCTGAACCTTGTACTGCACCAAAGGAACGTAAATATTCCCCTTGAAAAACTTTCTCGTCGATAGGTCCAATCCAAGCATTTGACTGGCCACTAACTAAAAAGGCATCTCCTGCTACAATGTTCTTTCTTTTGACAACTAAGCTAGAATCGAGACCAATGAATTGATAAATCTCAACATCATATTCGGCTAATTCTGCATTAATGCTAATGTTGTTTTTATAGGGACTGTTGGCAGACAGGGCCGATTTGGCATATTTAAATAAGCTGCCATTGCGTAAAACTTTTACTGATACAGCAGTAACCGATTTATTGGTTACATCGGCTGCAATGATGATATCAGCTTTGTTTTTGTCATCTCTAGGATAAAAGTGATAATTCTGAGGTAATTTATTGAATACAAAATCGCCAATTTTTTGGGCACTCAATTCTGTTTTAATACAAAAACCTAAGAGGCAACAAAAAATTAAAATTCGATGAATCATGGATATGCTTTTCTTTCCCTAGCTGAAAATTTCTAACAAATATATTTAGGAAACCATGTACAAGGTATCAATATTTTTAAATTTATTCATTCCTTTCATTTCAATCCGACATTAAATTATTTTTCCATTAGTCTGAAATGGGCAAATTCAACGAGTTGATTCAAATTGATTTGGGGTTAATTTTTTTGTTTTTTATGCGTATTTTTACCCCATACCTACCTTTTGTAGAGTTCTATTTGTAAGAATATGTCCAAAACGATGCCCCCCCAATCCAATATTAAACCACTCGTACTCCTTTTGTTGGGTTTCTTTTTTTGGGGTATGATGGCATACTTGATGGGAAGTATGGCAATTGCCAATGGACCGAATATCACTGATGATTTTTGTTTCGCTTGGGTAGGGAAAGAATATGGCGTTTTTGGAGGTGCTTATCAGTATTATATCGGTTGGAGTGGTCGATATTTTGGTAATGTCATGCTGCATTTGAATCCACTAATATTTAGTCCAGATTTTGGATATTTCAAATGGGGGACTTGGATTGTTATGGGTCTAGGATTGGCTAATGCACTTTTTTTATTCAAAAATATCTTTCAGAAACCTTGGTGGAATGCCACCGTCATCTGGAGTGCTCTGGTTTTTCAAGCCATAGGTTGGTATACGATTCCCGGATTTTATGAATGGTACTTTTGGTTTTCAGGCTTATTTTATGCCTTATCTTTTCAATTAGTCATCTTGTTTTTTAATCTGTATTATTTTGAAAAAGGAGTTTGGATTAGGTATTTCATTTTACCTCTTGTATTATTTCTTCTAATCGGAAGTAGTGAGATCACGATGATATTCTTTTCAGCCGTATTTGGATGCATACAACTGTATCGCATAATCAAAAACAAACGGATTGAAGCTGAACTTTGGGTTTTGGGAATAGTAGGGGTATTAGGTTTAGCTATTGTCTTTTTGGCACCAGGTAATGCCATTCGTGCTACTAAGCACATTGCCTTAGTTGATGGCTTATTAGAGGCTGCAAAAAGTGCCATTCATCAATTGTATCTGTTTTTAAAGGAGCCATTATTTTGGCTTATGAATATTTGGATTCTTTTATTTGGAACGGGCAAAAAACAAGCATATACTCTCTCATGGCCTCTTTTCTTTGGGATTTTAGGTATTTTGACATTGGGGTATTATCTGAGCTTTTTACCTATTTCTTTGGCATTAGATGAAACAGGTATCCCAAATCGGACCTTGAGTTTATTGTTTATGTATTTATTATTAGGTTCCAGTTATTTGAGTTTTGTTCTGCATCAAAAGTTAACCTGGTCTATACCTGAAAAAGCCCAATTTCCTGTTCAATTGCTCATCATGTTATTGATTTTACCAAATATGCATTTTAGTAAAAGTGCCCACCTGATGGCAACCGAAATTAGTTCTGGTACAGCATTTCAATTTGCCAAAGAGCAGAAAGCTAGATTCGAGGCTCTTCAACATAATCCTGCTGACCAGGTGGAAATACCAGCCATTCAGACTAAATCAGCCTTTTTATTTAACGAGGAAATTTCAACGGATTCAAGCCATTTGTGGTGTAAATGCATAGCCAAGTATTATGGCAAAAAACAAGTTCGACTGAAAAACAATTAAATGGCAAAACAGGTTAAGAAAAGTCATTCAATGATTACCTTTAAAATTCATTAACAAACTTACTATGAAACACCTTTTTACTTTGGGGGCAGTGGCCCTCTTATGGGTTATCAGTATTCCTATTCTAGCCCAAATAACGTATCCCCTCAATGATGTCGCTAATCCTCGTCAAGGATATTATGCTTTTACGCATGCGACCATCGTGAAAGATGCTAAAAATACATTGACAGATGCGACCTTGATCATTCGACAAGGGAAAATCGAACAAGTAGGAGTTAATATACCTATTCCAAAAGAAGCGGTTGTGCTCGATTGTCAAGGTAAATATATTTATCCATCGTTTATTGATATGTATTCCGATTATGGAACTCCGGCTATTTCAAGTGGAGGTACCAATTTTCGTAGTCCTGCTCAAATGCTATCCAATACCAAAGGGCCCTATTCTTGGAACCAAGCTTTGAAGTCAGAAGTAGACCATGTGAAATTATTTAATGTCAATGAAGCTAAAGCGAAGGAATTAAGACAATCAGGATTTGGGGTTGTTTTAACACATCAAATGGACGGGATTTCCAGAGGTGTAGGAGCTATTGTAAGCTTGGCCAACTTAAAGGAGAATTTAGTCATATTGAAGGAAAAAGCATCTGCACATTATTCTTTTAGCAAAGGAGCATCTACTCAAGATTATCCAACGTCTTTAATGGGAAGTGTAGCCTTATTGAGACAGAATTTTTTAGATGCCCAATGGTACAAATCTAAACCAATCAAAGAAGGCTTAAATCTGAGTTTATCTTCTTTCAATGAGAATTTGTCCTTGCCTCAAATTTTTGAAGTAAGTGATAAATGGTCGGCCTTACGTGCCGACAAAATAGGGGATGAATTTGGCGTACAATACATCATCAAAGCGGCAGGAGATGAATATCAGCGCATCGAAGATATTAAAGCCACGAAAGCGAGCTTCATTTTACCATTAGCTTTTCCTCAAGCTATGGATTTGGAAGATCCTACAGATGCGCGTTTTGTGAATGTAGCTGAATTAAAACATTGGGAATTAGCTCCAACGAACCCAGCTGCTTTCGAAAAGGCAGGAATTCCTTTTGCTTTAACTACGAACGGATTGAAAGAAACATCTTCTTTCATGACTAACTTGAAAAAGGCGATTCAGATGGGTCTATCGGAGCAAAAAGCGATGGAAGCTTTGACGACTAGCCCAGCTCAGCTATTAGGAATTGCGGATCAGGTTGGAACTTTGGAGGCAGGGAAGTTGGCTAATTTTCTGATAACCACAAGTCCTATTTTCCAGGATAAAACACAAATTGTGGAAAACTGGGTGCAAGGGAATGGATATGGTGTACAAGTAGATGCTTGGTCAAATTTAACAGGGAAATATGCTTTCCAATTAGGTTCAGAGAAATATACCTTACTGGTTAAGCCAGACTTAAAAGCAACTTTACAAGGCGCTGATACCATTCAAGTGGACTTGAGCCAAAAAGACCAATTGGTCAATTTGGTATTCACTAAAAAGGGAGACGCGGGAAAACGTATTCGATTGACTGGTACACAACAAGGTGCCAATTGGTTAGGAACGGGTCAGTTAGCCTCTGGAGATTGGGTTAGCTGGAAAGCGACTCGTGCGGGAGCTTTGGAAGAAAGCAAATCAGATAAAAAGGAAAAGAAAGCAGATGAGGAGGCCATTGGATCTTTGGTTTATCCATTCAATGGTTTTGGTCAAAAAAGCATACCGAAACAAGAAACGATATTGATTAAAAATACCACGGTTTGGACGAATGAAAAACAGGGGGTATTGAAAGAAACAGATGTTTTGGTGAAGAATGGGAAAATCGTTTCGGTGGGGAAAAATCTCAAAGATGCTTCTGCGAAAGTGATTGATGGAACCAATAAGCACGTTACCGCTGGGATCATTGATGAGCATTCACACGTAGCTGCAGCAGGAGGAATTAACGAGTGTTCCCAGTCTGTAACCGCTGAGGTGCGAGTAGCCGATGTCATTGATCCAGAAGATGTGGACATTTATAGACAATTGAGCGGAGGTGTAACAAGCAGTCATATTTTACATGGTAGCTGTAATACCATTGGAGGTCAAACTCAATTAATCAAATTCCGTTGGGGTCAAAATGCGGAGCAAATGAAGTTTGCAAATTGGGATCCTTTCATCAAATTCGCTTTGGGAGAAAACGTGAAGCGTTCTTATAATGCTGCCAATAACCGTTTCCCAGATTCGAGAATGGGCGTAGAACAAGTATTGGTAGATGCCTTTACTCGTGCGAGAGAATATGAAAAATTAGGACCAGGCAAACGTATCGATTTGGAATTAGAAACACTGTTGGAAATTCTGAATAAGAAGCGATTTATAACCTGCCATTCCTATGTTCAGAGTGAAATTAATTCCATGATGAAGGTAGCAGCAAGTTTTAATTTTTCGGTCAATACATTTACGCACATTTTGGAAGGTTATAAAGTAGCCGATAAAATGAAGCAGTATGGAGCCAATGCATCTACGTTCAGTGATTGGTGGAATTATAAAATGGAAGTTCTTGATGCCATTCCTCAAAATGCCTATTTAATGCAGAAAAATGGAATTAATGTAGCCATCAATTCAGATGATGCAGAAATGGCTCGTCGTTTGAATCAGGAAGCAGCTAAATCGGTGAAATATGCAGGAATGAGTGAAGAAGATGCATTGAAAATGGTGACATTGAATCCAGCTAAAATGTTGCATGTGGCGGACCGGGTTGGAAGTATTAAAGAAGGTAAAGATGCCGACTTGGTACTTTGGTCAGCTCATCCTTTAAGTATTTATGCTAAATCTGAAAAAACAATTGTGGATGGAATGATTGTTTTTGATCGTGACTTGGATGCTACATTACAAGCTAATTTGAAAGCAGAAAAACAACGATTGGTTCAAAAAATGGCTAGCGCCAAAAAAGGAGGAGCAAGTACTCGTCCAGCAGCACCTACTTTTAAGGAAATGAATAATTGCGAAGAAGATCACCAACACGACAAAAGTCTTTGGGAGCGTATTCAATCTCGCATGGTATTGACAGAAAATTAATAGACATCAACATGAAAAAAATATTCATAGCTATATTAAGTATGATTTCTCTGGGGCTTCAGGCGCAGGAAACCATGCATCCTTCTCCGGCTCAAACGAAGAAAATCGTGATTACTGGAGCAACCATTCACGTTGGGAATGGCCAAATAATTGAGAAAAGTAATTTAATTATTGAGAAGGGGAAATTGAAAATAGAAAGTACATCTCCTAGTTTAGGGACGGATGTGGAACATATCGATGCGACTGGCAAGCATATTTATCCAGGAATCATTGCTCCTAATACCAATTTAGGTTTGGTGGAAGTAAGCTCAACGCGAGCTACGTTGGATTATGTAGAGTTGGGAGATATACATCCTAATGTCCGTTCATTGGTAGCCTATAATACGGATAGTAAAGTGATTAATACATTAAGAACTAACGGGGTTTTATTAGCTCAGATAGTTCCACAAGGAGGATTAATCACCGGTAGCTCCAGTGTGGTACAATTAGATGCTTGGAACTGGGAAGACGCAGCCTATTTGGTCGATGAAGGAATTCACATGACCATGCCTGCTTTGATTAATCGTCCCAATAATGTTCGCCGGGGGAATGCTCCTGCTGGTGATCCAGTTAGAGCGGGCTTAGCGCGCATTGAGCAGGCCAAGGGTTTTTTCAGAGAAGCCAAGGCTTATTTAAATGAAAAATCGCATGCAGAAGTTAATTTGAAATTTGAAGCTGTAAAAGGGCTGTTTGATCGAAGCCAATCCCTATATATTCATTGTGATTTAGTGAAAGAAATGTTGGCTGCCATTGAATTGAACAAGGAGTTTAATTTTAAATTGGTCATTGCAGGGGGGGCAGATAGCTGGATGATAGCGGATATTTTGAAGGAAAACCAAGTGAGTGTTATTTTATCGGAACCTCATAGTTTACCAGCTACTGAAGATGATGCAGTAGATCAGCCATATAAGACGGGAGCTATCTTGTATAAAGCGGGGATTTTGGTAAGTATTAGTCAGGATTCTGGAGATGGCTATACCCAACAAAGGAATTTGCCTTTTATGGCAGGAACATTGGCGGCTTATGGTTTGACCAAAGAAGAGGCTTTGCAGGTTATTACACTTAACCCTGCTAAGATTTTAGGAATAGAAAAGAGAACGGGAACCATTGAAAATGGAAAAGATGCTAACATCTTGATTTGCCAAGGAGATTTATTGGATATGAAGTCGAGTGTTTTGAGCCATGCTTTTATTCAAGGTCGTTTCATTGACTTACAAAACAAACATACTCAGTTGTTTGAGCGATATAAGTATAAGTATCAAATAAAGTAATGATTAGCCTGTGTCTTACGAACACAGGCTTTTTTTGATTTTACTACTAAGCCTGAAATTCTCATTTCAGGCTATTTTTTTGCATATTATGTAGGGCCAATATCAAAAAAATCATAAAATTGGATATTTTCTTTTGAGGCATTTGTAAATTATATTTCAAATCGAAACATTTGAATTAAGTATTAACACCTAACCAATTAATAGTATGAAAACCAAACATTTATTCTCTGTTGCTTTGATCAAATCAAGGCAATCTTTGCAACTCACCCAACAACAAGTCGCCAGTGCCGTAGGAGTAAGTCAGAGCGCTTATAATTATTGGGAATCTGGTAAACATTATCCTAACGCGACGAAAATTTTTCAATTGACTAAGGTGCTCAAGATACCTTTGGAAGAAGTTATGGCTAGTTGATTCCATAAGCAGAGCAAGCCGGTTTTTCAAAAGCCGGCTTTTCTATTTCTTATTTAGGGAATATCCGTACCTTTACACTTGCATCAAACAATGTTTTTGTTTTGAGATACTCTAATTTATATACCCGTCAATGTTTACCATTTCTCTGTTTATTGACAGGTTTCTTATTTATTTCATGTTCTGAAGCGGTCAAGACAAGCCCTAAAAATACGTATTTTGCATGGGCAGACTTACTTAATTCACATATCAAATCTTTCGAAGTCAAGAAGCCTAAAGTACACAAAACGGTTTTTTTAGACGGAGTAAAGGAAGTAAAAGTGGTGTCTGACATCGATTGGTCAAAAGAATGGGCCCTGTTTTTAGAGGCAGATTTGAATAAACCAGCTTTTGAAAAAAGTTACGATAATTTATCCGAACCTGATTTGATTTGGTATTCTTTAAAATTAGGAGAAAGTTTACCTGTTAAGAAGTTTATGGTTCATTTGGATGACCTGAACAGACCAACTCGCGTGGAGATTGAAGTATCTCAAAAGAATTTTCTTTTTGAAACGAATAAAAACATGCACATGACATTTTCAGATGGGTATGTACAAACCTACTACATCGAAGGAAGTCAAAAATTGCGTTGGGGCAAACCTACGCACTATAAATTATTAGGAGTCTTACTCTCCAAATAGATTACTCGACAAATAGCGATCTCCGCGGTCACAAATTATACAAACAATCACACCTTCTTGGAGCTCTTCAGCCAAACGAATACTGGCAGCTACAGCTCCTCCACTACTCATTCCTCCAAATACACCTTCTATTTTGGCTAATTTCCTCGTCATAGCTACGGCTTCTTCTTCGGAAATATCCATGATACGATCTATACGCTCTGGTTGGTATATTTTGGGGCGGTAAGCTTCTGGCCAACGACGAATTCCAGGGATGGAAGAACCTTCCGTAGGTTGACAACCCACAATTTGAATATGAGGATTTTGCTCTTTTAAATACATGGAAGTTCCCATGATAGTCCCCGTAGTCCCCATAGAGCTTACAAAATGGGTGATTTCTCCTTGAGTATCCCGATAGATTTCGGGCCCAGTGCTTTTATAATGGGCTAGGTAATTGTCAGGATTTTCAAATTGGTTCAACAAGATATATTCACCAGTTGCTGCTTTATCCACAGCATAATCGCGAGCTTCTTCAATACTTTTAGTTAAGGTTACTTTAGCACCAAATGCTTCCATCGTAAGCACTCGTTCTCTGGTGGAATTGGCTGGCATAGCTAATTCAATTTCCAAATTATATAGGCAAGCAATCATTGCCAAGGCAATACCCGTATTTCCAGAAGTAGCCTCAATGAGCTTCATGCCAGGTTGAATATCTCCGCGTTTTAAAGCAGACTCAATCATGTTTTTCGCCGCCCGATCTTTGACAGATCCTCCTGGATTATTCCCTTCTAACTTACCATAAATGCGCACATTTTTATTGGTGTGCAATTTGTTTAATTCTACTAAAGGGGTGTTTCCTACTAAGTCTAATAGCGTGCTCATGTTAGTCTAAGATAACTTTTGTATTTTCTTGATGGTATATTTTGGTATTCGGTGCGACACTTCTGGTGAGCCAAACATTTCCTCCAATGACCGAATTTTTGCCTACAGTAGTATCCCCACCTAAAATAGTGGCTCCTGAATAAATCACCACATCGTCTTCAATGGTTGGATGTCTTTTTGTAGAAGCCATGCTTTTATCTACCGATAATGCTCCTAAGGTTACTCCTTGGTAAATTTTAACTCTTTCGCCAATTATGCAGGTTTCTCCAATCACAATTCCTGTTCCATGGTCCATGAAAAAGTATTTACCAATTTGTGCTCCTGGATGAATATCAATACCCGTTTTTGAATGGGCATATTCTGTTAATATACGCGGTATCAAAGGGACTCCCAACGCACAAAGTTCATGAGCCAGGCGATAAAATGCCATGGCATAAAAGCCAGGATAGGTTCGAATAACTTCAAAATCGGTATTGGCAGCAGGATCGCCATTGACCATGGCTTCCACATCGGTTAGTAACGTATCATATACTTTAGGAATACGCTCCATGTAAGCTTGTGTTAAGCTATGCGGGTCGGAGGGTAATTCTTTTTTCATGGAATGCAACATGGACTCTAATCCATTTTCGATGCTTTCCCACACGGCTACCAATTCTTCTTTTTGAGAAAAATGTTTACGTGTTTGTTCTGGAAATAAAGTCAGAATAATCTTTGTAAACAGTTTTTTTATATCCGAGGTAGCAGGAAAGTCGCGAGTTTGCTCGTGCTTGGCTAAAATAACATCTAAGAATTCGGAAGGTAACATATGTTTTTAATGTTTTAGGCTTTCTGCTAAATGTGGAATAATTGCCTCCACTTGTATTTGGGTATCTAAGGAATGAATTTCTAAACGTTGAATGTTTTGACGATCTCTTTGTTCTAAACCATGTAAATATGCTTTATCGTAGTATTGCAAGGTAATGGCTGCCACTTCTTCAAATTGGCCCAAATCCAAGCAGGCTAGAGCTCTCTGATAGTGTTGGCCTCCGAGTCGTTTCTTGATTTTCTCGATCGCTTCAGCCAACATTTCTTTAGGATATTGAGCATACACTTTGACTAAATAAGGTAATCGGTATTGGGCATCAATATCCAAAAATAAGACTGGAGCCTCCCGAAGTTGCGAATAAAAATCCAAATTCATGAACACTTTTCCAATGTGTCTGCTTTCATCCTCTACCCAAATAGCTTGATGGTAATCCATATGGCGTAATTCATGAAACAATACATTTTCAAATTGCTCACTCGTAGGCTGTGGAGCTAATCCTAAATGCCCAAAAGCTGATCCTCGATGATGAGCTATACCTTCCAAATCGATGACTTGAAAGCCTTGCTTTTTCATTTCCAAAAGTATTTCGGTTTTCCCGCTGCCTGTTTTTCCACCTAAAACCCGTAAAGGGATGGGTGCTTCAAAGGCTTTTAATACTAAATGTCGGTAAGCTTTGTATCCGCCAACCAATAGTTTAACCTGTAAACCAGCGGTTTCTAGTAACCAGGCCATACTGCCACTGCGCATTCCACCACGCCAGCAATGAACCAATAATGGTTTGCCCTGAGCTAATTTTTTAGCAGTTTTTACCCAAGGGGCTAATTTAGGCCCTACGATGGAAAGACCTAATTCAACTGCTTTATCTTTTCCTTCTTTTTTGTAACAAGTTCCTACCGCGGCCCTTTCTTCATTACTGAACATAGGAAAAGAGATAGCTCCTGGAATATGCGCTCTTTCAAATTCCCCAGGTGACCGCACGTCTAATATCACCCCTTCGGATGAAGCGGAAATAAAATCCATGGGGCTAAGTTTTTCAGGCATTGGAAGGCTTTATGGGAATCACGTAAAGTTCGAAATTTAATGGGTCAAAGCTATCGAGTAAATCCTGAATTAAGCTAGGTTTTTCTAAGTAATAATCTAACAGATTATCATACCTTTCTTGCCAATTACCATGAGGGAATAAGCGGGCCTTTACTTGCTGAATTTGACGGATCGCTGTTTCATGATTTCTTTCTTCCGCTCGTTTTAACTTTTTAGCCATTCGGTCCAAACCATTGATCCAACGTTGTCTTTCCGCCATAATACTACCCTCTAAGGTTGGGTCAACTTGCTTGGCTTTCAGTACCATTTGATCTAAAATCGGATTTACGGCCTCTATTTCTTGGTTAAAATCTAAGCTATAAATGGTATTTTCAAGTACATACTTTCTGATAAGTGATGCCTCTGAAAGAAATAAGTCTGGGATCTGAATGCCTAATTTATCAATTCTCTTTTGTTCTAAAGCTGGAAGTAATAGCGCAAAATTTCTAGGTAATACGATGGGGTAAGGTATTTGATGTTGATCAAAAATGCCTTTTAATTGCAACCAATAGGCAACTTCGGCAGGCCCTCCTAAATAGGCTAAATTAGGTAAAATGCATTCTTGATAAATGGGCCTTAAAACGACATTGGGACTAAATCTCTCAGGATGAACATGTAGTTCATTTTTTAATTCTTCTGTATTGAACTGGATGGATTGATTCAGAACTTTAAATAAATCACTTTGCTTTTCAATTCGCTCTCTGATGCCATCAACTAAATAAAATAAATTAATCCCTCGGGCATTGATTTGAGTTTTATACCCTAAATCATTCAATTGTTGGTTTTGCTTTTCTACCAAAGGCTCATGTACATGATCCAACAAATCGGCTTCCATGATTGGAAGAAATAAGGATTTTAATCGAGCATCATCAGCATCTAAACAAATTAAACCTTCTTTCCCAAAAAGCTCATGCATGTAACATCGAACAGCTTCGGACAAAGTTTTATTTTGAGTATATGCTTGTTGGAAAATGGGTAATGAAAAAGGTAAAGAAGAAAGAAAATCACCTATTCCATCTAAGTTAAATCTCCCAACAGCACCTTGTTGTTGAGTATTCCATTGAAATGTCGACTGATTTAAATGGACATGATTAATTTCATCCCAATCGTGATCCTCTGTGGCCATCCAGTAAATTGGAATAAAGTTATAGGCAGGATATGCTGCTTTTAACTGTTTGGCCAAATTGATGGTGGAGACGATTTTGTAAATGACATACAAAGGCCCTGTCATTAAATTGAGCTGGTGCCCAGTGGTTACAGTAAATGTATTGTCGTCCAGCAATTTTTCAATTGATGGTGCTTTTTCCACACCTTGATATTGATCTTGAAGGACCTCTACCAAAACTTTTCGATGGCTAGCAGGGAAGGACTTTTTATCAACTAATTGATTTTTAAAGCCAGTAATACTAGGGCTATTTTGGTATAAGTTCTTTAGATTAGGTTTCTCTTCTAAATAGTCTAGCAGTAATGAACTGAAAGCAGAAAGTTGAGATAGTGGGTAGCTTTGGATAGGCATATGGTTGAATGGAAAGGGCCGTTAATATATAAAAACCCAACTGTTTTCCAGAAAGTTCGAGCGAAATTAAATATATTTAACAGATTTTTGAGGTTCTAATTTTTCAAATGAGATTTTTCGTCTTTCTTTTCTTATTTCTAGTTGCTCATTTGGGCTTTGCCCAACAAACACCTCAAGTTACTCAATTCATGATGAATCGTTATCTGTATAATCCTGCATTTGCTGGATTTGAGGATTTTACTGATATTAAAGTTGGGTATAGGCAACAGTGGGTAGGTTTATCAGAAGGGATGAAAACCTTTTATGCTACTGCCAATTGGGCAATCGATAAGTCGGATCGAACATCCACCGGCCGAACGCCCTATATGTCAAAAACAATTCGACGATCTTTTAATCCTACCAAACGTCGAAAAAAAGATTACCGTTGGGAATTTCATCAAGGTTTAGGACTTCAAGTTCAAGCTGACCAGTTTGGGCCCATGTCTACTTTTTCTGTTGCAGGAAGCTATGCTTACCATGTGTCCTTGGGTGGCGAAGATAAATTGTCGGTAGGTGCTACAGCCGGATACTATTCTCGAGGCTTAAACATGAATAATTTTGATGTAAAAGATGGGGGAGATCCACTAATTTTATATTTGGATCCACCTATTGGAACGCCCATTACGAGTGCACCTACTCCTTATGGATCTTTGACCGCAGGTCAATTATTAGCGAATGTTGGGGTTCTCTATTATAACCGGGAATTTTTCTTAGGCCTATCTGCCAATCAATTGATTTTTGAAAACTTCACCTATGAGCGCTCTGATCCGGCAGCTTTGGATACCTTGAGTCGACGGTATTATTGGCCTAATAATTCGGATTTTGATAATGATAAGGTAAGTACTAGAGCCTTGTATTCAGGTACCATGAAACCCAACTTGTTCGCCATGATTGGTTATCATTTTAGAACGTCAAAGGTTTTCACCATTTCCCCTGCGGCTTTAGTTAAGTTCTTTAAAGCCGGAACCATGTCCATTGAAGCAAATATCAAAGCTGATTTTAACCAACAGCTTTGGATGGGATTTGGGTACCGACATAAGGAATCATATTCTGCCATGTTTGGAGTTCAACTGCGGCATAACATGCATATGTCTTATTCGTATGATTTGAATGCGAATGGATTGGCGAATCAATCCATGGGTTCACATGAGTTGGTATTAGGAATCACCATCAACAATAAGATTGGAGTTCCTACTCCTCATTAATCTTATTTAGTCGAGTATTTATCACGAATTTTTTGGTAGGCTTGCTCAGGTATTGGGCTTTCAGTTGATGTCGTTTGAGTAGCGGGTTTATCCCAGTTTAAATAACCTTTTACCCAAGCTAAAGCTAATCCTAAGGCCAATATACCAATGAAGATAAACATTTCAACTAAGGCATAAGTAGACCAAATGGGGCTTGCCTTTTCTAAATCAGTATGATGGAAAACAGAGGCCCATGGAAAAAGAAATATTAATTCAATTTCAAATAGGACGAATAAGAGTGCAATCAAATAAAAACGAGGATTGAAACGAATATTGGCATTTCCAACCGGTGCTTCTCCTGACTCATAAGTACTTAGCTTTTCTACATTAGGGCGATTCGGCCTAATCCATTTGGCAAGCGTTAATATCACTGCTAAAAATAATATTCCAGCTATCAAAAAGGCTGCTACATATGCAAAAGCTTCCATTATTGCCTCATTTTTAAATATCCTTTAATCACGGTAAAGGTGGTTATTCCAAGGAAAAACAAAATGATATAATGTACATAATTGATAATCCATGGGAAATGCTGTCCAAGGTAGTACCCCGAAGTCACTAATATCCCCACCCAAAGGCCACCGCCAACTACGTTCAGTAATAAATAGCTGTACCATGGCATTCGACTGATACCCGCTAAAATGGGCGTAAAAGTTCTAACTACAGGTAAAAAACGACTAATGACCAAAGCCATAAAGCCATATTTATCAAAAAACTCACGAGTAGAATCCAAATGCTTTTTCTTGAAAAAGAGGCTATCTGGTCTGCTTTCTAGCGATTTGCCAAAGAATCGGCCTGATAAGTAACCTACAAGTGAGCCCACCACCGCTGCTAAGAAAATGCTGGCTAATAAACCTGATAGAGGTTCTTTTAATACTCCTGTTCCTCCAAAGACACCCGTTAAGAAAAGTAAATAATCCCCTGGAAGGAAAAATGCGAAGAACAGTCCATTTTCTGCAAAAACTATCAACGTAATAACAAGCAAGCCAGAGCGAATGATGGTTTCAGAATCAGTTAACTGATGCCACAAAATATTTATTTCATCCATAATAGGGGCGATACTCGCTTATTAATCCTTGGTTTTTAGGCTTTTGTCTCAAAAAAATGTAAATTGAGGATATAAATATCCATTAAAATTTCCATTTTTTCCTACATTTGAGCTATGAAAACTTGGCTGGCCTCCATCCTTTTTGTGATTATCTTTTCGGGATCCTGGATTCCGAAGGTAGGAATGGAGCAAAGTTTCAAAGCAAATGAATTGTTAAAGCACTTTCAAGATCATAAACGCCAAGCTCCTGCAGGTTTTAGTTTTATGGATTTTCTTTGGATGCATTACGCAGCGGATTCCAAGCATGCTAAAACGACCAAACATCCTAGTTTGCCAAGTTTTGATTTTAGTGGGGTAAGTGGATATGTTTTACCGACTATTTCTCTTGTTTTTTTATTACCTCTTTTGTTTGTTTCAGCACGCCGCCAATTAATCAATTGGCAGAATCTATATCATTTTTCATTAGCAAGAGTGCTAATCGCACCTCCTCGGTACTAGGGATTTGTCTTTCATTTCCTAACGTTCACCATTACCATTGAAAAATGATTAATTCGATAATTTATTTTAGTATTCGGAATAAGCTCATTGTAGGTTTATTCGTCGTAGGTCTTGTGGCATGGGGTGGTTATTCACTCACTCGTTTGCCCATTGATGCATTGCCTGACATTACTTCAAACCAGGTACAAGTTATCACACAATCTCCTGCTTTGGCTGCGTCCGAAGTAGAGAAATTTGTCACTTATCCTTTGGAGATTTCGCTGAGAACGATTCCCAATGTCAAGGATATTCGTTCCATTTCCCGCATGGGCTTATCTATTATTACGGTCGTCTTTGAAGATGAAGTAGCTATGGAGGTAGCCCGACAGCAGGTTTCGGAAAAGTTAAAAGCTGCTGAACCTTATTTGTTGCGTGGAGCAGGTATTCCTGAAATGGCTCCCATTACGACAGGTCTTGGCGAGTTTTATCAATACACCTTGGATGTAGATCCTGAGTTTAAGGATCAATACTCATTAGCTGATTTACGAACTTATCAAGACTGGATTGTTAAGCGACAATTGCTTGGGATTAAAGGCGTGGTAGAAGTTAGTTCTTTTGGAGGTTATGTCAAACAATATGAGGTAGCCGTCAATCCTGAGCGTATTCGTGCTATGAACATCAGTATTGATGAGCTTTTTGCGGCATTGGAAAATAATAATTCCAATTCAGGGGGTAGTTATTTGGAAAAAGGTACCGATGCTTATTTCATTCGCTCAGAAGGGATGATACAGTCACTTGCAGATATTGAAAACACCGTGGTAAAACAGCGAGGATCTGGCGGTTTACCAGTATTTGTGAAAGATGTAGCACAAGTGCAGTTTGGGAAGGCCGTTCGTTATGGAGCAATGACAAAAAATGGTCAGGGCGAAGCCGTGGGAGCTGTGATGCTTTTATTAAAAGGGGCTAATGCGAATACGGTAGTAAAAGATGTGAAGGATCGGATGGAATTGATCCAAAAAACCCTACCTCAAGGGATTCATATCAATGCATACTTAGACCGAAGTATATTGATTGGAAAGGCCATTAATACGGTAGAGAAAAACTTAATCGAAGGAGGGTTAATTGTTGTCTTTATTCTAGTCTTGCTCTTAGGGAATTGGCGTGCAGGTTTGATTGTAGCCTCCATGATTCCACTTTGTTTGCTTTTTGCCTTTGCCATGATGAATATTTTTGGTGTTTCTGCTAATCTAATGTCATTAGGAGCAATCGATTTTGGTTTGATTGTAGATGGAGCCGTTATTATCGTAGAATCCATCATTCATCGACTTCATTCACGAAGGAAAGGAGAAGTGCTTAGTCAGCATGAAATGGATGAAGAGGTGAATATTTCTGCTCAAGCCATATTTAAATCAGCAGCATTCGGAGTAATCATCATTTTGATTGTGTATTTGCCCATTATGGCATTAGGAGGGATTGAAGGAAAGATGTTTAGACCAATGGCCCAGACGGTATCATTTGCCATTTTTGGAGCTTTATTACTTTCATTAACCTATGTACCCATGATGTCTTCCTTATTTTTAAGTAAGAAAGTAAGTCATAAGGTCACTTGGGCGGACAAAATCATGAATTTTTTATATGGGAAATACAGTCCTATGGTCAATTGGGCACTGAGCAATCGGAAGAAAGTAGTAGTGGCCTCACTTGTTCTATTAACAGGCAGTATAGGTTTGTTTACTACATTGGGAGGTGAATTTATTCCAGAACTTAACGAGGGAGATTTTGCGGTAGAAACCATTTTGCCAACAAATGCTTCTCTTTCGCAGAGTATAGCAGTCAACAATAATGCCCAAGCTTTATTACTCAAAAAATTCCCGGATGAAATCAAGCAAGTGGTTTCCCGAATTGGAGCTTCAGAAATCCCAACGGATCCAATGGGAATAAATGCCTGTGATTTAATCATTATTTTGAATGAACCTAGCGTTTGGAAAAAAGCTAAAACGATGGAGGAATTGGAAGAAAAAATGGATCGTGAATTGGACGCCTTTCCTGAAGTAAATTTTGAATTCACACAACCAATCCAAATGCGTTTTAATGAGTTAATTGCTGGAGTTAAGTCGGATGTAGCGATTAAGATTTTTGGAGAGGATTTAGAGATTCTATTTGAGAAAGCGACCGAGGCAGCTCGTTATATTCGCAAAATTGAAGGAGTTGGCGACATTAAAGTTCAGCAAATAGATGGAGTACCTCAATTGGTCGTACATTATAATCGAGCAAAAATGGCACAATATGGTTTACGTATTCAAGATGTAAATCGTCGGGTGAAAATGACATTTGCAGGTGAAACCGCAGGCTTAGTGATGGAAGGGGAGAAGCGTTATGATCTGGTTGTGCGTATGGACTCTGCTCATCGGGCTGATATCCAAAATTTGAAAGAACTGTATTTAGACCTTCCGAATGGCTCGCAAATTCCTTTAGAAGAAGTGGCCACTGTGGATTATCAAAATGCTCCAGTAGAAATTTCAAGAGATAATACTAATCGGAGAATTACCATTGGTATCAATGTTAGAAATAGAGACGTACAAAGTGTAGTGACAGACATAGAAAAGGTAATGAAGAATAAAATAACTTTACCAGCTGGCTACTACGTGAAGTATGGAGGTACATTTGAAAATCTACAAGCGGCAAAATCTCGTTTGTCTTTAGTGGTACCACTGGCTTTGGCTCTAATTTTCGCCCTCTTATTTTTCACTTTTAATTCTATGTTAGAAGCGGCCATCATTTATCTGGCCATTCCGCTTTCTGCTATCGGAGGTATTTGGGCATTGTATTTGAGAGGGATGCCATTTTCGGTATCTGCCGGAATTGGATTTATTGCCCTATTTGGTGTAGCGGTATTAAACGGAATTGTACTTCTGTCATTTTTTAAACAATTAGCAACTGAGGGATATTCGGTGGCAGATCGATTAAAAAAAGGCTTGGAATTACGTTTCCGTCCGGTTATCATGACAGCCTCTGTTGCTTCTTTAGGGTTTTTGCCTATGGCCTTGAGCCATTCACCAGGAGCGGAAGTACAGCGTCCCTTAGCCACGGTGGTTATTGGGGGTTTGATTACTGCAACGTTTCTAACCTTGGTAGTTATTCCTGTGGTATATTCCTTGGTGATGACAAGAAAAGAAAATAAGTCAAAGTCTCAGCCAATGATAGTCATGGTCATTTTAGCGGGTTTAATGCTGAGTTTTTCAAGCTTGGGTCAAGGTTCTAAACCTGTTTTGAGCTTGTCGAGCTGCATGCAAGAAGCTTTGCAACATAATGCCTTATTGAATACAGGAAACTTAGAAATTCAGAGTGCAGAAGCCTTGATTCAATCTGGGAAGGATTTACCTAAGGGAAGTATTGATTTTCAATATGGTAAAACCCAAACGTATTTTAGTCAGGATTATACCATTATTGCTTCCCAGAGTATTCCATGGCCGACTTTGTTAAGAGCTCAAGTAAAGGCGTTGACTTCCCAAAAAATGTTGGTGGAGAAAAGACAGAAGATAACGCAGATTTTGGTGCTCTCAAGTGTCAAATGGTATTACTATCAATTACTTATTCAGCAAAAACATCTAGAGTATTTACATCAACAAGATAGTATCTATTCTCAAATGTTGAAGGCTGCCAGTGTCCGTTTCAAGCAAGGAGAAACGAACCGGTTAGAGGTAGTTGCTGCCGAAGCACGTTTAAGGGAATTTCAACAGAAACAACTTTCATTACGAGCAGATATTCAGGCTAATTATCAGAATTTGGCCTATTGGATGAATCGAAAGGAGCCATTTGATATCCAGAACTCAAATGCATTAACGATGCAAGCACCTCCAATTCCGGCCGATTTAGCCAAAAACCCTACGCTACAATTGTTGGAAGAACAAGTGGTCCACGCCAAACTTCAAACGGAAGTGGAGAGGAATAAATTGAAACCGGATATTCGTTTAGGAGCCACTTCACAAAGTATTGAAAATTATGGTGGCCAGAACTTTGTTCAAGCGGGTTTAGCATTACCCATATTTGCGAAAGGTCAGAAAGCCCGTATTTCAGCTGCTCAAAAACAAGAACAGGTACTGTCAAGTCAAAAGGATCAGGTAATGAGTCAAATAAATACCGATTTGCAAAATGCTCAAATATCCTTAGGCAAATTTGGAAATTCTTTGAAGTACTACCAGCAAACAGCCTTGCCTCAGGCAGAATGGCTGGTGCAAACGGCTTTGAAAAGTTATCAGCAAGGGGAAATTGAGTATGTAGAAATGCTTCAAAATACGCAACAAGCCTGGCAAATCAGAGAACAATATTTACAAGAAGTTTTGGCATATAACCAAAACATCATTCAAATTGAAACCATTTTAGGAAATGAATAAGCACATCATATATCGAATTATTACCTTTATTTTCATCAGTGGCATGTTTGCTTGTGGAAGTAAAGAAACGGAAACGGCCGCAAAGGAAGCCGTTGTGTCAAATATCAAATTAAGTGCCGAGCAAAAGCAAAATGCAGGTATTGAATTGGGAGCATTAGAAGAAAAGGAAATGGCATCAGAAGTCTCCTGCACAGGTTTAGTGGATGTGCCTCCTATTTCATCAGCTTCGATCTCACTACCTATTGCAGGATATGTGAAATCTACTTTTGAATTATTGCCAGGAAAGCAAGTTCATAAAGGTCAGGTTTTGGCTACCATTACGAGTTTGGATTATATTCAAATGCAACAAGAATATATACAAGCAGTAAGTCAGCAAACATATTTGACATCCGAGAAATCGCGTCAACAGGTGCTGAATTCCGAAGAGGTGGGTTCCAAAAAGAAGCTACAAATGGCAGAGGCTGATTTTTCCAATGTGCAAGCACAAGTGAAATCACTTGGGTTGAAATTGGAAATTTTAGGATGTGATTTGAATTCATTAGCCAAAGGCAATATATCGTCGGTTCTGCAAGTGAAAGCTCCCATTGATGGCTATATTGTTGATGTGTTTTTATCGATTGGAAAATATATTCAACCTACAGATGAATTAGTAAAGCTAGTTGGAGTAGCGCATAAGCACGTAGAATTAAAAGTATTTGAAAGAGATTTGGGCAGTTTGCAATTAGGTCAAACGATACAATTTGAAGCTGAAGGATTACAAGGCAAAGGGAAAGTATTTTTAATTGGGAAGCAAGTGGATTTAAGTACGCGTACCACCTCGGTTCATGGGCATTTCAATAATGAGGCAGATGAACTACGATTTACGGTAGGTCAATTCATTAATGCCAAGATTTTGGTAGGGAATCAAAAAATGAAAACCATTCCACAAGCGGGTTTAGCTAGAGTGGGAAAAGGTGGATTTATTTATGTGGAAAATCCACAAGGTATCATGGAGCAAGTTCCTGTAAAAATACTTAGCTCGAATGAAGAATTTGTAGGCGTGCAACCTATTAAAACCATGCCAGAAGGGAAGGTTGTTATAAGGGGAGCATCAGCCTTAGAGGCAATATTTGCTAAGGATTAAGAAATTAAACCTTGAAAACAAGTGAAGTCGGCCCATTGATTGGTGTCGACTTCTTTTTTGAATAGCCCGAAGAGGGTTGATCCAGAGCCACTCATGGCCGCGTAAATAGCCCCTTGATCGTATAATTCTTGCTTAATTTGCGCTAGAATAGGGTATTTAGGGAATAAGCTGAGTTCAAAATCATTTGAGATACAATCTTTCCATTGTTCAATTGGAAGTGAAATGGATGTTGTCAAATCATAAGTTGGTGCTTGGGGCTTAACTTGAGCATAAGCTTCTTGAGTAGAAATGCCAAAATTGGGGTAGGTTAGTAGCACGTGGTAACCAACTAATGAACTGGAAATAGGACTTAATTCATCTCCTTTGCCTTTGCCCAATTGAGCATGTTGGGAAAGAAAAAACGCACAATCACTGCCTAATTGTTGAGCATATGGGACGAGCTGTTCATTAGTGAGGGCTAAATTAAAAAAATCCCTTAAGCCCATCAAAGTAAAAGCGGCATCAGAAGAGCCACCTCCTAAACCGGCACCCATCGGTATGATTTTATGTAAGTGAATATGAACGGGAGGGATTTGAAAATCTTTTGCCAAGGCTTGATAAGCTTTATAACATAAATTGTTTTTTATCTCACCCGAGATAGGTAGGCCAGAAGATGAAAATTCAAATGTGTCGCTTGGACTAATTTCTATGATATCTGTCCATGGAACATGAAAGAAGCAAGTCTCCAATTCATGAAAACCATCGGGTCTTTTGGAAGTAATGTACAAGCCAATATTAATTTTGGCATTTGGGAAAAGAACCATATTAATCTTCTAAAATATTACTGATAGGACTAAGTTTCAGAAATAGACCCAAAAAGAAAAGGATGAAAGCAAAATCAAAGAAAAATTTACTTTGGTCCTGATGTTCTTCCCAATAGATTTCTTTCACTTTGGTGGACTCCATTCGATTGATTTCTTCAAAGATGGCATTCAAGCTTTTTTGGTCGGTAGCTCGATAAAACTTCCCTTTACTTTTTTCGGCAATAACCCGTAAAGTACTTTCGTCGACAGGGTCCATGGAAGGTTTTAAGCTACCTACGGCAATCGTGTAGACTTTGATACCAAAGGTTTTAGCCAGTTCAGTGGATGTAAGTGGGTCTAGATTACCTGCTGTATTATTTCCATCACTAATTAAGATGCTAATTTTTTTAGGGTTGGGAGAATCTCTTACTTGATTGATGCACATTCCAAGGGCATCCCCTAAAGCGGTACCTTCTTCCTTAATTAATTTTGAATCTAAGCCCAATAAAGCCTGTTGTAAATAAGTAGAATCATTCGTGATTGGGCTGGCCAAATACGGAGCTCCTGCAAATGCCACAATGGATATAAAATCGTTTTTTCTTTGTTTGACAAAGGAAGTAGCAACTTGTTTGGCAATGACTAATCGCGAAGGACTTACATCTCGATTTAGCATCGATGATGATATATCAATTGCCAAGGCCATGTCGATACCATCAGGTTGAATTTTTCTTTTGGGATTGATTTTATAAGGTCCTGCTAATGCCAAAATGATACTGGTTAAGAGCAAGATTTGAACAATATCTGGGATGAAGCTGATGAGTCGAATTAGGCGATTTTGAACTAAGGGCTTAGTAAATGAGAGCGTAATTCGAGCTTGGTTTTTTCTATTTAATAAATATCGGATTAAAAATATAATCAGAGGTAAGGGTAGAAGAAATAGAAAGGCTTCATGTTCCCAATGATAGGAGAAGAGCGATACAAATTGTTGCCAGGAAAAATATAGCTGGTATTTCATGACTTTTTATTTTCCTGCGAAATGAATTTTCTTTCCTCTTGATAGATGGAATTGGCAATTTCCATGAGCATATTGACTGAATCGGTAGTTTTGCCCGAAAAATTACCTCCATAAATGGCCGAATCTAATTCATGAAGAGCTTTGGCTAATTGTTTATTTTCTAACGTATCCACCATTTCCTTGGTGGTGAAAGTTGTAAAAGGTTTGAATGTAAGGCTTTCTAAGTATTTTTTCCAAAGGGAAAAGGCTCGTTCTAAATTTTGCAAGCCCAATTGGTTGTTTTCTATGTTACGGATTAGTCGTTGATATACACGACGGAATTCTGCATTTTTTCTCCACAATACATACAATTTAAACCATCTTTTCAGGCTTTTTCCTAAGAACCAGTAAATTAACCCAGTTAAAACTAATAGACCCAGCCCCCAAATGACTACATTTTTCAAGTCTGTTTTTGGTTGCAATGGAGCTATAGGTACATGTTGGTAAAGAGAATCTAAATTGATTTTTTCAGGATGTGGAACTAATCGCTTTAGATATATTTGATCTTTGTTTGGGTATATCTTGGTACAATCAGCTTCTTGCATGAGGTAAACAGGTATGGCAAGGCTGTGTTGATTTTCAATTTGAAATAGTTTGAAGGTATACACGGCAGAATCAATACTTCCGCTGGCATCGGTTCTTGTAGGGAAGTATGTTCTTTCTACAGCTTGAAATGCACCGTAATTTTGATTGACGCCTGGGAAAAAAATCTCTTGGTTTTTGCTATGCCTAACAGAAAGGCTATAGTGAATCTGCTGTCCGATTTTGACAGAATCCTCTAAAAATTGGCCTTTGATTTGAATGGGCTTTTGCTGCATTATTTTCTAATGGTAAACAATTTTACTAGGGTAGGTACAAAATCCTCTCCAGCCCTTATACTAATGTAATCCGCTTGCCATTGTTTGCATAATTTTTTGAGTTCCTCAGCCCTATGTGAGCCTTGTTCTCTTTGGAGGTTTTTGAAGAATTTAGAACTGGTATTTACCCAGGTTGTTCTTTTTCTTTCTGGGTCGAAAATAGGAATTATGCCTAGTGAAGGTAGTTTTATTTCTTGTTTATCGACTAATTGAATAACAACTAAATCATGCATTTGGGACATGGCTCTCAGTAGATCATGATAATTTTCATCAATGAAATCAGACAAGACAAAAATCAAACTGCGCCTTTTTAATACTTGTAAAGTAAATCCTAGTGCGGCTTTTAAATCAGTGCCAGTATTTTCAGGTTCCATTTTAAAAAGCTCAGAGATGACTCGGTAGGCATGTTTTTTGCCCATGGCAGGAGGCATGAATTTCTCGTTTTTGTCTGAAAATCCACAAAATCCTAAATGGCTAGCTTCTTGCATGGCCGAAAAGGAAAGTACACCCGCAACTTCTTTTAACGTTTTGAGCTTAGATTGGGAATTTCGTCCTACCTGTTGGGAAGCACTTACGTCTAACAAAAAAAATACGGTTTGCTCTTTTTCTTCTTTGAATAATTTAACAAAAGTACCATGTCCTTTGGCAGTGGTATTCCAGTCGATGTGGCGTACGTCATCTCCATAATGGTATTGACGGAGATCACTAAATTCCAATCCTGAACCTTTGAAAATGGACGAAAAATTTCCATGCATTTGGGTATTGATCGCTTTTCTGATGCGAATTTCCAATTGAACAACATGTGATAGAAAGGAATGAATGTCCGAATCCATGGAATGAATGGGGGCTTAGAATCGTGCTAAATTACCTATTTTTTGAGCAAGTCGAATGAAAAGCCATAAAAGCTTTCTAAATTAAGGGGAAATTTGAACCATGAGAAAAATTTATTTCCTCCTATGTTTGGGATTCTTAGCATGCAGGGAATCATCGTCTTCCAAAATCATTGAAGAGGATAAATTAGCGGAGATATTAGTTGATATACACATCGAGGAATCCAAGGTTTCCAATATGCACTTTGGAAGTATAGACTCGTCCATATTAGCCTATAACTATCAAGAAAAGCGTATTTTTAAGAAATACGGAGTTGATTCGTTACAATTTGCGAATAATTTTGATCGCTATGTGCAGGAGCCTAAGGACTTTTTACGTCTGTATGATAAGGTGAATGGAATCATGGAAAAGCGATTTAAAAAGCCTGAAACTTCACACCGATGAAAATAGGAGTAATATGTTTTTTGGGGATGTTAAACTTCGTAACTATGGCACAAATGCCGTTTATTCAAGGTCATCGTGGTTTTAGGGGTTTGTATCCTGAAAATACCTTGCCTGCTTTTGAGCATGCTTTGGAAGCAGGTGTTCAAGTGCTTGAGATGGATGTGTGCATTTCAGCCGATGGGAAAGTCGTGGTCTCCCATGAACCATATATGAATTCATTATATAGTTCTAAGCCGGATGGTAAGCCAGTTGAAAAAGAAGAAGAGAAGATATTTAATCTGTATCAGATGACATATCGAGAAATAAAGAAGTTTGATACTGGGAAAAGAGGCAATGCTTCATTTCCGGAGCAAATTAAAATGGAAGCACATAAGCCATTACTGTCAGAAGTGTTGAGTTTAGGAGAAGCATTCAGAAAAAAGCATCAGCGGATTATTTATTACAATATTGAAATAAAATCGGTGGAGGCAGAATATGGGATTTCTCAGCCTAAAACTGTAGAAGAGTTTTCCGAAATGGTTTGGAAGGTGATTAAGAAACATGTAAAGCCGGAATTTATTATACTTCAAAGTTTTGATTTTCAAGTGTTGAAATATTGGAATAAAGCAATGAATGATGGAAAAATAGCTCCAAAAGTTATGCTTTCAGCTTTGGTATCAAGAAAAAGTCCTGAAAACACGATCAAAGATTTGGGATTTACTCCTGCTATTTATAGTCCTAACTATCAAGCAGTGACTCAAGATTTCGTGGAGTTTAGCCATAAAAGTGGGATGAAAGTAGTTCCCTGGACGGCGAATGAAGCTAATATTATTTCGTTGTTGTCTGATATGGGTGTGGATGCTGTCATTACAGATTATCCCAATCGAGTTCCTCATTATTTAAAATCAGTGCATTAATGGCGAACGGCATTTCCTTATTCAATGAGACACTATTATGGTTCATGAAACGACGTATGTCGCGGATTGAGTCTATTTACACACGTCCTTTGGATTTACAGGAAATTTGTTTGAAAGATTTGGTTCAGGCTGGTCGACAAACCGAATGGGGGAAGCAATTTGGCTATGGTCAAATTAGTAATTATGCTACATTCAAATCACAGGTGCCTATTTCTACTTATGAGGAAATTTTTCCTTACATCGATCGGGTGATGCAGGGCGAACAGCAAATCCTTTGGAATAGCCCAGTTACTTGGTTTTCTAAGTCTTCAGGTACTACCAATGCCCGCAGTAAGTTTATCCCTGTATCGAAGGAATCATTGGAATCTTGCCACATGATGGGGGGAAAGGACATGATTACCTTATTAATTAATAATCGGCCAGAAACAAGGGTCTTTGAGGGCAAAGGCTTATCTATTGGAGGAAGTTTATCTTATTGTGCTACTAATCCCAATGTGCTTGTAGGAGATGTTTCGGCAGTTATTATGAAGAATTTACCTGTTTGGGCTCAGATGATCCGGACACCTTCATTGGAAGTAGCCTTGATGGATGACTGGGATCAAAAGATTGAGCGCATGGCTTTGGAAACTTCTAAGGAAAATGTGACGAGTATTTTGGGTGTTCCTACTTGGACATTGGTTTTGATTGAGAAAATCTTGGAAATCACGGGTAAGAAGTCCATTTTAGAAGTGTGGGAGAACTTTGAATTCATGATTCATGGTGCAGTAGCATTTGGGCCTTATCGAGAATTATTTCAAAAACAAGTGTTTAAAGATCAAGGGGTAGGTTTTTTAGAAATTTATAATGCTTCTGAAGGTTTTTTTGGTATACAAGATGATTTGTCGTTGAATGATGAATTGTTACTGATGCTTGATTATGGAATTTTTTATGAATTCATACCAATCAACGATGAGGGAGAGGAGCAAGATACCATTGTTGATTTAAGTCAAGTGGAAATGGGAGTTAATTACGCCTTGGTGATTAGTACGAATGCGGGATTGTGGCGATATAAAATTGGAGATACAGTTCGTTTTACATCTTTGGACCCATTTAGAATTAAAATTTCAGGGAGAACCAAGCATTTTATTAATGCTTTTGGAGAAGAAGTCATTATGGAAAATGCAGAAAAGGCTATATCTAAGGCCTGTTTGATGACAAATTCCATCATTAAAGAATATACAGCTGCGCCGAATTATATGAATGGAGGTCAGCGAGGTAGCCATGAATGGATTATAGAATTTTCAAAAGCACCAAAAGAAATGCGTACCTTTGTGGAGATATTAGATCAGACCCTCCGCGAGATTAATTCAGATTATGATGCGAAGCGGTCTTATGATCTGGTATTAGGTCCACCCATTATTCATCAGGCTCCACAAGGAACTTTCTATGCTTGGATGCGAGAAAGAGGCAAGTTAGGGGGGCAGCATAAAGTCCCTCGATTGAGTAATAATCGAGAATTTTTGGAGGGAGTTAAAGCTCATTTTAAAGAATAAAAACATGTCATTAAAAGTAACCATTGAGAACGGGATCAAAGACGCCATGCGTGCTAAAGATGCCGATAGACTTCGTGCATTGCGTGCTATTAAGTCGCTAATTTTATTAGAAGAAACGTCTGGATCCAATGTTGGCGAATTGTCAACTGATACAGAAATGAAGATTTTGATGAAAGCTGCTAAGCAACGTAAGGATTCATTGGAAGTGTATGTGACACAGAACCGTCCTGATTTAGCGGAGAAAGAACAAGCTGAATTGAGTATCATTGAAGAGTTTTTGCCAAAACAGTTGAGCGAAGCAGAATTGACAGAAAAGATTCAAGCGATCATCGTTCAAGTGGGTGCTAGTAGTCCAGCGGATATGGGTAAAGTAATGGGAGTGGCAAGTAAGCAATTGGCTGGATTAGCTGATGGGAAAGCCATTTCAACGAAGGTAGGAGAACTTTTAAAGAAATAAAGTGTCGGAAATAGCCAAGAAAGAGGAATTGGGAGCCATTAGAAAGCTCAGTTTTGAAGAGTTGAAGCAATTGATGATTCAGCATGGAGATCCTGCGTTTAGAGCTAAACAAGTTCATGAGTGGATTTGGAAAAAATCAGCTCGCAGCTTTGATGCGATGGGTAATATTCCGAAAACGACTAGGGAGTGGTTGAATCAGCATTTTTCTTTGCAATGTGTACAAACAGCTGATATGCAAGTAAGTACAGACCGGACTATTAAGTCTAGTTTTAAATTGCATGATGGGCATTTGGTAGAAGGAGTATTAATTCCAACAAGGGAAAGAATGACTGCTTGTGTATCATCACAAGTGGGTTGCTCTTTAACTTGTAGTTTTTGTGCTACGGGATATATGGATCGAAAACGAAATCTGGAGTCGTATGAAATTTACGATCAGGTCGTGTTGATTCGTGATCAGGCACAAGAAAAATACGGGATACCTTTGACCAACATTGTTTACATGGGCATGGGAGAACCTTTGTTGAATTATGCCAATGTGTTGAAATCGATAGAAGAGATTACTTCACCTGACGGATTAGGGATGTCTCCTAAGCGGATTACTGTTTCTACGGCAGGAATTGCTAAAATGATTAAGAAGCTGGGAGATGATCAAGTCAAATTTAATTTGGCACTTTCGTTGCACGCTGCAAATGATACCAAAAGGAATCAGATTATGCCGATTAATGAAACCAATACGTTGGTGGCATTAGCGGAGGCATTGCGGTATTTTTACGATAAGACAGAAAATGAGATTACTTTAGAGTATATCATGTTTAATAAGTTTAACGACACGGTGGAGGATGCGAAGGAGTTATGGGAGTTTGCTAGAAAGTTGCCTTGTAAGATTAATATCATTGAGTACAACCCGATTGCTCAGGCAACTTTTGTGAATGCAGAGGCAGATGCTTTAGCTAAGTTCACGGCATTTTTAGAAAGTAAAAAGATGATTGTCAATGTTCGTCGATCTAGAGGAAAGGACATTGATGCTGCATGTGGACAATTAGCTGGGAAGAAAACAGCTTAATTTTATTGGATGGAAGCGCAGAATAGGTTATTTCCTGTTTTTCTAAAATTGGAACAACTGAATGTTTTGGTAGTTGGAGGAGGAAATGTGGCCTTGGAAAAGGTGTCGGCAATGTTAAGAAATGCTCCAGCTTCTAAGATAAGTATGGTAGCTCCATTTTTTAGAGAAGAGCTATTGGCTTATTTGAAGGATTTTTCTCAGGTTGAATTGATACATAGAGCATTTGAAGTGCAGGATTTAGATGGGAGGGATTTGGTGATTTGTACGACTGATCGATACGATTTGCATGTTGAGATTAGTGAATTAGCGAAGCAGAGACATTTGTTATGCAATGTGGCAGATACGCCTGCATTATGTGATTTTTATTTGGGTTCAATAGTTCAAAAGGGGGATTTGAAAATTGCTATTTCTACCAATGGCAAGTCGCCTACGTTAGCTAAACGGATTCGAGCATTTTTAGAGGAAGTTATTCCGGACGATATTCAGACCTCCTTAGATTCATTGGAGGTATTACGCAAAGAACTTAAGGGAGATTTTGACTCCAAGATTAAGGCATTGAATGAATTAACAAAAGGGTTGATTTTTAAGAAATAATTGGGGGTATTAATCTTTGATTTGTACGAATATCAATGATTTCAATGGGGTTATTGTGTTTATCCGAGTTTTGTGGGATTTAAAGATTTGACAACTTTTTAAAAGTTGTCAAATCTAAGCACTCATGAGACAATCTTATATAGGAATTTCTTTTCCAAATGTAGTATCAAAATCTTTCAATTTTCTTGTTTGAACAATTTTATCAACATGTTGATAATCTGATGCATAGGCAACTTTAAGTAATGGATATTGGGTAGGTTCGTTTTTAATTTTCCCACTCATGGCCTACGTAGAGCATTATTACACACAATTTTATTCTGGAGAATATTATCACCTTTATAATAGAGGAGTTGATAGGAAATCAATTTTCAAATCAAGATCAAACTATTCTTATTTTTTAAGACAATGGACAAAATATCTGGAGGGTTATGTAAATGTGATCGCTTTTAGTCTAAATGATAATCATTTTCATTTTTTAGTTCAAGTAAATCATTTTAGTGAAAGTGATTTGGATGGAAAACCAGTACATGAGCTTATTACTGGGAGGCTAAAAAAGTTTTTTCAATCATATACCATGGCATTTAATAAACAGCATGGTCGGATTGGTACCTTATTTCAAACTCCCTTCAAAAGGGCATTAGTAGCCAAAGTAGAGGATCTATCTACTTTAATAGCATATATTCACCTGAATCCTCAGAAGCATGGCCTAATAGCAGATTTCCGGAATTGGGAGTGGACCTCATATGGGAAAATATTACAATTCAAGAGGAGTTTTGTAGATAAAGAATTTGTTTTGGAATGGTTTGGAGGGAAAAAACAGTTTATTGATTTTCATGTCCAAGAATTTAAGGAAACTGATATTCTTTCTTTGATTGATGAGTAGTACGGATTTTTTTTAACATTTGCCTATTAGATTTGACCATTAGATTTGACAACTTTTTAAAAGTTGTCAAATCTTTATACCAATACCAATACCAATACCAATCCCAAAACTAAGACCCCACCTGCATTTTCCCATCATCCACACCTCGAAGAATTAAATCCAATAAAAAAAGGGGACCCATTTGAGCCCCCTTCTTTAAAATGTGTTACCTTATATTATAGGTACTGATTTGCATTGTTGGCATTTAAATCTTCAAATGCAGATTTTAAACGAGCAACAAAGGTATCTTCACCTTTACGTAACCAAACGCGTGGGTCATAAAACTTCTTGTTAGGAGCATCATCACCCGATGGGTTACCGATTTGACCTTGCAAATAAGCTTCTTTCTCTTTGTAGAAATTAAGAATACCTTCCCAAAAAGCCCATTGTAAATCGGTATCAATGTTCATTTTGATAGCACCGTATGAAATAGCTTCACGAATTTCTTCGCGGGAAGAACCTGAACCACCGTGGAAAACGAAGTTGATAGGTTTTTCTGCAGCTAATGCATATTTATTGCGAATGAAGTCCTGAGAGTTTTTCAAGATAACAGGTTGTAACTTCACGTTACCTGGCTTGTATACACCGTGAACGTTACCAAATGCAGCTGCAATCGTGAAACGGTGAGAAATAGCATTTAATACTTCATAAGCATAAGCTACTTCTTCTGGCTGAGTATATAATTTAGAAGAATCTACATCTGAATTATCAACTCCATCTTCTTCACCACCTGTTACTCCTAATTCAATTTCAAGTGTCATTCCAATCTTCGCCATACGAGTTAAGTATTTCGCGCAGATTTCTAAGTTTTCTTCTAAAGGTTCTTCCGACAAGTCAATCATGTGAGAAGAGAATAATGGTTGTCCTGTTTCAGCATAGAATTTTTCACCAGCGTCCAAAAGGCCGTCTAACCAAGGAAGTAATTTTTTAGCACAGTGGTCAGTATGAAGAATTACTTGCACACCATATACTTTAGCTAGTTGGTGTACGTGATAAGCACCAGAGATTGCTCCAGCGATGGATGCTTCTTGGTTTCCATTAGGAAGAGACTTTCCAGCATAAAATTGAGCACCGCCATTCGAGAATTGAATGATAACAGGAGAATTAACCGCTTTTGCAGCTTCTAATACGCCATTAACAGTGTCAGTACCAGTAACGTTTACCGCAGGTAATGCAAATTGATGTTTTTTAGCAATTTCAAATAATTCCTGAACGGCATCTCCGTGCAAAACACCTTTTTGGTTGGTTAAACTTGACATAATGATTTTTTTTCTTGGGAAATAAATAAAAACTACCTGATTAACAGGTGAGTAGGGCACAAATTTAGTAAAAATGCACAAATTCTAAGGCTTAATTCCGAATAATACACAGACTCAGAGGATTAGCTAAAAAATATTTTTAATTGGGCTATTGGATGTGTTAATATTTTTCCTACCTTTGCACTCCCGTTCGACAAACGCAGTTTTTTATTCAGAAAGAGGTTGGCAGAACTTCTCGAATTTATTTAAAACACCAAAAATGCGGGTCGAAATGGTTTAAATTGAGGTAAGCTCGATTTTTGTGTTAGAACTGGTATTGATTAATGAATGTTGAATGCCCAACCCATTGATTGAATATTAAGCTACACAAGGTGTTTTTCGCTGTTATCCACAGCGCCTCCATCTTGTCGCTTTACGCCAATCTGCATTTTTATTGATTCTTCGTCATTGTTCGCAATGATTTATGAATAAAAGTCTCACAACAAGCCATAGTTAGCCTTGTGAGCATAATTTTTAAACAAAATATTATATGTCTGGAATTATTGGTAAAAAAATCGGAATGACCAGCCTATACATGGAAGACGGTAGATCCGTTGCATGTACGCTGATTGAGGCCGGCCCTTGTGTTGTTACGCAAGTGAAAACTGTTGAGAACGAAGGCTACAACGCTGTTCAAATCGGTTTCGGTGAAAAGAAAGAGAAGCACACAACAAAATCTTTGTTGGGTCACTTTAAGAAAGCTAACACAACTCCAAAGAAAAAATTGGTAGAGTTTCGCACGTTCGAGCAACCGTTGAACTTAGGAGATGTATTAACAGTAGAAATGTTAGAAGTTGGAACCTTCATTGATGCGGTTGGAACTTCTAAAGGTAAAGGTTTTCAAGGTGTTGTTAAACGTCACGGATTTGGTGGTGTGGGTGGTCAAACTCACGGTCAGCATAATCGTGGTCGTCACCCAGGTTCTATTGGAGCTTGTTCATTCCCATCACGTGTATTCAAAGGCTTACGTATGGCTGGACGCACAGGAGGAAATCGTGTTAAGGTTCAAAACTTAGAGGTTTTGAGAATTTATCCAGACAAAAACCTTTTGGTGGTATCAGGATCAATTCCTGGAGCGAAGAACTCATACGTAATTATTGAAAATTAAAACCCATAAAGGCGCGAGCCTTTAACAATAGACATTCTGATTATGGAATTAGCAGTATATAACATAGCAGGTAAAGATACCGGAAAGAAAGTAACCCTTTCTGACGAGATCTTTGGCATTGTTCCAAACGAGCATGTGGTTTACTTGGATGTGAAGCAATATTTGGCGAACCAACGTCAAGGAACACACAAGGCGAAAGAGCGTGCAGAAGTTTCACGTTCAACGCGTAAGATTAAAAAACAAAAAGGTACAGGTGGTGCACGTGCTGGTTCGATGAAATCTCCTTTGATGAAAGGTGGTGGTCGTATCTTCGGTCCACGTCCACGTGATTACCATTTCAAATTAAACAAAAAGGTGAAGTCATTGGCTCGCCAGTCAGCTCTAGCTGCGAAAGCACAGAGTGGAGATATCGCAATTTTGGATTCAGTGGCATTTGACACTCCCAAAACAAAAGCATATTTGACTATGTTGAAAGCTTTCTCTTTAGATAATACAAAGACATTATTGATTACTCCAGAAGTTGACAAGAATGTGGTATTGTCGGGACGTAATGTTCCTAAGGCAAAAGTTTCGACAGCATCTGATGTGAATACTTATGATTTAGTAAATGCTACTAAATTATTGATCACAGAAGCAGCGATCCAAAAAATTGAATCATCTTTTAGTAAATAATTTTCAGAACCTAGTTCTGTTATAAACGAAATATACCATGGGCATTATTAAACGTCCGGCCTTGACTGAAAAGTCGCAAGCCATGCAAGAAAAAGGCAAGTATGTATTTGTGGTTGAATTGACTGCAAACAAGATTGAGATTGCCAAGGAGGTTAAAAAAATGTACGGAGTAGAGGTATTGGATGTAAAAACCATGCGTCAAATTGGAAAGAAAAAATCCAAGAGCACTCGTACTAAGATTACTTCTGGACGTACTTCTACGATTAAGAAGGCAATCGTTACAGTAGGAACTGGTGAAGTAATTGACTTCTACCAAGGAATTTAATTAGAATGTATTAAGGGGGTTCATCCCGATAATTTGAACTAAAATAAATGGCAGCTATTAAAAAATTAAAACCAACAACTCCAGGCCAACGTCAGCGCATTGCGCCAACGTTTGAGGAGATTACTACGGACAAGCCGTATAAGCCCCTTTTGGAGCCTATCAAGCGCACAGGTGGTAGAAATGCAGATGGTCGTCGTTCGATGCGTTACATCGGAGGTGGTCACAAGCGTCGTTACCGTGTGATTGATTTTACTCGCTCTAAATTTGATGTATCGGCTACTGTTTTGACGGTAGAATACGATCCAAACCGTACTTCACGTATTGCTCTTGTCGAGTATACAGATGGAGAAAAGGCTTATATCTTGGCTCCGCAAGGAATTCAAGTAGGTCAAACAGTTATCTCTGGTGAGTCAGTGGCTCCCGAGATTGGAAATACATTGCCTTTGGCAAACATCCCATTGGGTACTTTGGTACACGCAATTGAGTTGCAACCAGGTCGTGGAGCTGAAATGGCTCGTTCGGCAGGTACTTACGCTCAGTTATTAGCACGTGATGGTAAATACGCCACGCTTAAGTTACCTTCAGGAGAGATGCGTATGGTATTGGCTCGTTGCTTAGCAACAATCGGTACTGTATCGAATGCAGATCACATGAACGTTAACTTGGGTAAAGCAGGTCGTCATCGTTGGTTAGGTCGCCGTCCACGTGTTCGTGGTGTGGTGATGAACCCAGTAGATCACCCGATGGGTGGTGGTGAGGGCCGCGCTTCAGGAGGTCACCCACGTTCTCGTACCGGTTTATTGGCTAAGGGTAAGAAAACTCGTAATCCAAAGAAACACACTAATCGTCTTATCATCAGTAGAAGAAAAAAATAGTAGATGGCACGTTCACTAAAAAAAGGTCCTTACATTGATTACCGCCTTGACAACAAGGTACAGGTGATGAACGAATCCGGCAAAAAGTCGGTGATCAAAACATGGTCAAGACGTTCAATGATTTCTCCAGATTTCGTAGGCCACACGTTTGCGGTTCACAACGGGAATAAATTTATTCCAGTTTATGTAACTGAAAACATGGTAGGTCACAAATTGGGTGAGTTCTCGCCGACCCGTAACTTCCGTGGTCACATAGCGAAAAAAGACAAAGGTAAAAAGTAAAGATATTGACCTAAGGGTCTTATAATCAGAAATTGAAAAATGGAAGCTATTGCTAAATTAAGAAATGTTCCTACTTCGCCTCAAAAGATGCGTTTGGTAGCGGATATGGTACGCGGACAAAAAGTATCTAAGGCTTTAGGTATTTTAAAGTTTGAGCCTAAAGTGGGTGCTAAAGCAATTGAAAAATTGTTGTTATCAGCAGTCTCTAACTGGCAGAACAAACATGAGGACGCTAAAATCGAAGAAGCTGATTTATACATCAAGACTATCTTCGTAGATGGAGGTTCATCTATCAAGCGTTTACGTCCTGCTCCTCAGGGAAGAGGTCACCGGATTTTGAAAAGATCCAATCACATCACTTTAGTAGTGGCTTCTTCGGCAGCACCTGCTTTAGAGGAAACAAATTCAGCTGAATAATTAACTATTAGATATAACAAGAAATGGGACAAAAAATTAACCCCGTTGGATTAAGATTAGGTATCGTAAGAGGTTGGGATTCTAACTGGTACGGTGGTAAGACTTTCGCGGATAAATTGGTTGAGGACGAGAAGATCAGAAAGTATGTGGCTGCTCGTATTCCAAAGGGATCTATCTCTAAAGTTATTATTGAACGTACTTTAAAGCGTATCACATTGACGATCAATACAGCTCGTGCTGGTGTCGTGATTGGTAAGCAAGGTGCCGAGGTAGATAAGGTAAAAGAGGAGTTGAAAAAGATCACTGGAAAAGACGTTCAAATCAACATTTTTGAAATTAAACGCCCAGAAATCGATGCTAAATTAATTGGTGAAGCAATTGCTCAACAATTACAAGCTCGTATCTCTTTCCGTCGTGCGATGAAACAAGCAATTGCTTCAGCGATGCGTGTAGGAGCTCAGGGTATTAAATTGAAATTATCTGGTCGTTTAGGAGGTGCTGAAATGGCACGTTCTGAAGGATACAAGGAGGGACGTATCCCATTGCACACATTGCGTGCAGATGTGGATTATGCTATCTCTGAAGCATTAACTGTTTACGGTAAAATCGGTATCAAAGTATGGGTATTCCGTGGAGAGGTTTTTGGAAAGCGTGATTTATCTCCAAACGCAAATATGGGCTTGCAATCTACTTCGGCAGATTCTCGTCCTGGTGATCGTGGCCCACGTGGTCGTGACGATGACCGTCGCGGAGGAGGACGTTCTCGTCGTCCAGAAGGAGCAGATCAAGGTGGTGATCGCAATAAACCAGGTGCTGGTGGTGCAAACCGTGGCCGTGGAGGAAAGCGCTAAGCATCCATAATAATTTTGTATTAGATATTAGACTTATAAGAAGATGTTACAACCAAAAAGAACGAAATTTCGTAAGCAGCAAAAAGGTCGCGTAAGAGGGGTTGCTACCCGTGGCCACGAAATTGATTTTGGATCATTCGCTATTAAATCTTTGGAGCCAGGTCGTATTACAGCTCGTCAAATTGAGGCAGCTCGTATTTCGGTAACTCGTGCCATGAAACGTGAAGGTCAAGTTTGGATTCGTATTTTCCCTGACAAACCTATTACTAAGAAACCTGCAGAGGTTCGTATGGGTAAAGGAAAGGGAGCTCCTGAGTATTGGGTAGCCAACGTTCGTCCAGGTACTATTTTGTTCGAATCAGCAGGTGTTCCTTTAGCCCTAGCGCAAGAAGCTTTGCGTTTAGCCGCTCAGAAATTACCGATGCGTACAAAATTTGTAGTACGTAGAGATTATTCAGAATAGAGTTTTAGACCCCAGGTTTAAAATTTAAATAGCATCGTTATGAAAAACGCAGAAATAAACAAATTAGGAGTAGCGGAATTGACACAACAGATCGTTGTGGAGCAGGAAAACTTATCTCGTTTGAAATTGGCACATGCCATTTCACCGATTGAGAACCCAATGCGCATTCGTGAAACTCGTAAATTGATTGCCCGCTTAGAGACAGCTTTATCGGCGCAAGCAAAAGCTTAATTAATTATTAATTTTTAATAGACCATTTCGGAATTGCTAATGGTCAATTGTTTAACAAGTCCAACAACCATGGAAGAAAGAAACCTAAGAAAAGTAAGGATTGGGAAAGTGGTTAGTGATAAGATGGATAAATCAATCACTATTACAGTAGACCGTAAGGTTAAGCACCCCTTGTACGGAAAGTTCGTACAGAAGACCACTAAATTGATGGCTCATGATGAGAATAATGAGTGCGGAATTGGTGATACAGTGAAAGTGATGGAAACCCGTCCTCTTTCTAAAAATAAGCGTTGGAGATTAGTAGAAGTAATCGCAAAAGCGAAATAATTCTGTCTCTTGTTATTCAAAATTTAAAATTTAAAGATCAAAGATAATGTTACAGCAAGAATCAAGATTGGGTGTAGCGGATAATTCTGGAGCGAAAGAAGTTTTAGTGATTCGCGTTTTGGGAGGTACTGGAAAAAGATATGCTTCTGTAGGCGATAAAATTGTAGTTTCAGTTAAGTCGGCTCTTTCCTCTTCCAGCATGAAGAAAGGAACAGTTTCAAGAGCAGTAGTTGTTCGTACGAAAAAAGAAATTCGTCGCAAAGATGGTACGTATATTCGTTTTGAAGATAACGCGGCCGTTTTATTAAATGCCAACGATGAGCCAAGAGGAACTCGTATTTTTGGACCTGTTGCACGTGAATTGCGTGAAGCTGGTTTTATGAAGATTGTTTCTTTAGCCCCAGAAGTTTTATAAATAGATAGATATATTGGTTATCCAATAGAAAAAATCATACCATGGAAAATAATACAAGCAAGCAAACAAAATTGCACGTAAAAAAAGGAGATACTGTGATGGTGATTTCAGGTAATGCCAAAGGTAAAACTGGCGTTATCAAGCAAGTGATCGTTGAGAAATCTCGTGCAATTGTAGAAGGAGCTAATTTGCAAACGAAGCACGTTAAGCCTTCAGCAAGCAATCCTCAAGGAGGTATTGAAAAGCGTGAGGGTTCAATCCACATCTCTAATTTGATGGTGGTTGAAAACGGAAAGCCTGTACGTACTGGTCGTAAAGTAAACGAGCAAGGAAAGTTACAGCGCTACTCTAAAGTAACAGGAAAATTTATTGCATAAATAGAATTTAACGCGTGGGTCGGAAATCCACAACATATACAAAAATGGCAGTACCTAGATTAAAAAAACGTTTTGTAGAAGAGGTTGTACCTAGCTTGAAAGAAAAGTTTCAGTACAAGTCTGTGATGCAAGTGCCTAAGATTACTAAAGTTGTAATCAACAAAGGTGTAGGAGCCGCTGTAGCGGACAAAAAGCTAGTAGATGTAGCTGTAGAAGAAATTACTCAAATTGCTGGTCAAAAAGCAGTGGCAACTATTTCTAAAAAGGCGATCTCTAACTTTAAATTACGTGAAAACATGCCAATTGGTGTGAAAGTAACATTGCGTGGAGATCGTATGTATGAGTTTTTAGATCGTTTAACTACAGTATCTTTAGCTCGTGTACGTGACTTTAAAGGAATCTCAGAAAAAGGATTTGATGGTCGTGGAAATTATACTTTAGGTGTAAAAGAGCAAATCATCTTCCCTGAAATATCAATTGATAAAGTAGCTAAAATCTCTGGTATGGATATCACTTTTGTGACTACAGCCAACACGGATGAAGAAGCTTATGCTTTATTGGCTGCCGTAGGAATGCCTTTTTCCAATATTAAAAAATAATTAGCCACTGGCTACTAACACATTTAAAATTTTTACATCATGGCTAAAGAGTCAGTAAAAGCTAGAGAAAGAAAACGCGAAGCAGCAGTTGCTAAATATGCAGTGAAAAGAGCGGCATTGAAAGCAGCTGGTGATTACCTAGGATTGGATAAGTTACCTAAAAATGCTTCTCCAGTACGTCTTCATAACCGTTGTAAGTTGACTGGTCGTCCACGTGGTTATATGCGTAAATTCGGCATTAGCCGTGTTACTTTCCGTGAAATGGCATCGAATGGTTTGATTCCAGGAGTGACCAAATCAAGCTGGTAATATAAAATTTGATTAATTAAATTCATTTTTGTAATTTTGCAGGCCTTTTTAATGGCTTGCGGCAAATTTAAAAACAATGACAGATCCTATAGCAGACTATTTAACCCGATTGAGAAATGCCTTGAAGGCACGCCATAGGGTAGTTGAAATTCCTGCTTCCAACATTAAAAAGGAAATCACGAAGGTGCTTTTTGATAAGGGGTATATTTCAAATTATAAATTTGATGATACTACAGTTCAAGGAACCATCAAGATTGCTTTGAAATATAATGCAGTAACTAAGCAACCTGCAATCATTAATTTGACTCGTATTTCTAAGCCAGGTTTACGTAAGTACAACGGAGCGGAAGAGTTACCACGCGTATTGAACGGATTGGGTATCGCTATCTTGTCTACTTCGAAAGGAGTAATTACTGACAAAGAAGCGCGTACACTACACGTTGGTGGTGAAGTACTTTGCTACGTATATTAATAATTAATTGTTTAACGCTGAAAGGAGCTAAGCTCGAAATCTAAGCAAAAACTACATTTTCATGTCAAGAATAGGAAATAAAATTATCAACCTACCTGCAGGTGTAACAGTCGATGTTAACACAGGTAATTTGGTAACTGTGAAAGGCCCTAAAGGAACTTTATCACAACAAGTAGACCAAGATATCATCATCGAAATCGAAGGAAACGTGTTGACAGTTAAACGTCCAACAGAGCAAAAGCGTCACAAAGCCATGCACGGTCTTTACCGCTCATTGATCAACAACATGGTTGTTGGTGTGAGTGAAGGTTTCGTGAAGAATTTAGAAATCATTGGTGTGGGTTACAAAGCAGCAAACCAAGGTAATATCTTGGAATTGAGCTTAGGTTACTCTCACGCTATTTTTATGGCTATACCTGCAGAAATCAAAATCACTACGGCGATGGAGAAAGGTAAAAACCCAATGGTTAACTTAGAAGGAATCGACAAGCAATTGATCGGTCAAGTGGCAGCTAAAATCAAATCACTTCGTCCAGTTGAGCCTTACAAAGGTAAAGGTGTTCGTTTTGTGGGTGAGCAAGTTCGTCGCAAGGCAGGTAAAGCAGGTGGTAAGAAATAAATAGAAAGCGTGGGCCGGAAATCCACACAAACAAGTTAAATCAATATGGCAACAACAAAAGATTTACGTAGACTTCGCATCAAACGTGCGATACGTGCGAAAATAAAGGGAACAGCTGAACGTCCTCGTTTAACTGTTTTCCGTTCCAACACAGCGATGTACGCTCAGTTGGTAGATGATTTGAGTGGAAAGACGATTATGTCTGCTACCTCATACAAGAAAGGTAAAGTGAACAACAATGTAGAAGCTGCTAAATTAGTAGGAACAGCTATCGCAGATAAGGCCAAAGCTGCTGGAATCACTAAAGTGGTTTTTGATCGTAACGGTTATTTGTATCACGGAAGAATTAAATCATTAGCTGAAGGCGCTCGCGAGGGTGGCTTACAATTTTAATAAAAGATATGTCGCATTTACAAGCAAAACCAATTAAGGTTAATGAGGGTGAGTTGAAGGAGAAAGTAGTAGCCATCAACCGTGTTGCCAAAGTGGTAAAAGGGGGTCGTCGTTTCAGTTTTTCTGCTATCGTTGTAGTAGGTGATGGTCACGGAATCGTAGGTTTCGGATTAGGAAAAGCTAACGAAGTAACTGATGCTATCACAAAAGGTATCGAAGACGCTAAGAAAAATTTATTCCAAATTCCTTTGTTGAAGAACACAGTTCCTCACGAGCAATTAGGTAAATTCTCTGGTGGTTTCGTATTAGTTAAGCCAGCTGCTCCAGGTACAGGATTGATCGCCGGTGGTGCGATGCGTGCTGTGTTAGAATCAGCAGGTGTTCACGACGTATTAGCGAAATCTAAAGGTTCTTCTAATCCTCACAACGTAGTTAAAGCAACAATTGATGCTTTAGTTAAAATGAGAGCTCCACATACAGTGGCTTTCCAAAGAGGAATTTCTGTAGCTAAAGTATTTAATGGATAATCGAGTGCCTTAGTGCCTCTAAAATAGAACATACGATGTCTAAAGTTAAAATTACCCAAGTAAAAAGTGCCATCAAGCGTCCTGAAGTTCAGAAACGTACGATTCAAGCACTAGGATTAGGTAAGATCCGTAAAAGTGTGGAAGTAGAATTAAACCCAGCTATCGCAGGTATGATTCGTGCAGTCAATCACTTAATTGTAGTAGAGAATATATAATTTAATTGCGAGTTGCCCGAAAGGGTAGCGTTAAGCCCAATACACATGAAATTATCTTCATTAAAGCCGGCAGAAGGCTCGGTAAAAACAAGAAAAAGAGTAGGTCGTGGTCAAGGTTCAGGTCTTGGTGGTACTTCCGCTCGTGGTCACAAAGGAGCTCAGTCTCGTTCAGGTTATTCACGTAAGCGTGGATTTGAAGGAGGTCAGATGCCGATCCAACGTCGTGTACCTAAGTTCGGTTTCAAAAATATCAATCGTGTAGAATACAAAGCAATCAATTTAGATACCTTACAAGCTTTAGCTGATGCTACTGGTTTGAAGCAAATCAATTTTGAGACACTTTACAGCCACGGATTAGTATCTAAGTCTGACTTAGTGAAAATCTTAAGTCGTGGAAGTGTTACTTCTGCTTTAGAAGTTACAGTTAAAGGTTTCTCTGGTGCTGCTAAAGCTGCTATCGAAGCAGCGGGTGGTCAAGCAATTGTTGGTTAATCCTCTATTCTAAACGAATGAACAAGCTAATAACAACGTTTAAGCATATCTTCGCGATTGAGGAATTAAGAGGTCGTATTTTTAATACGTTACTTTTTATCGCCTTTTTCCGTCTGGGTTCTTATATCGTTCTACCTGGTGTAGACGCGACTAAATTAACACAAGCCGGTGATGGTGGTCTCTTTGGTTTGTTGAATATGTTTTCTGGTGGTGCTTTAAGTAATGCTTCGGTATTTGCTTTAGGCATCATGCCTTACATTTCAGCATCTATCGCTATTCAGTTGTTGACCATTGCTCTTCCTTACTTCCAAAAGATGCAAAAGGATGGTGAATCTGGTCGTAAAAAATTAAATCAAATCACTCGTATCTTAACGATTTTCGTTACAGCTGCGCAAGGATTTACCTATTTACAAGTAACTATTCCTGCGGAAGCGATTTTGGTTGATCCATGGTTCTTCCGTCTTTATGGTGTAGCTATCTTAATTGGTGGAACCATGTTGTGTATGTGGTTAGGTGAAAAAATTACCGACAAAGGTATTGGTAATGGTATTTCTATGTTGATTATGATTGGTATCGTCTCTCGTTTCCCTGCTTCCTTATTACAAGAGGCTGGTTCACGTGGTATGGCAGGTGCTTTATTATTCATCATTGAAGTAATTGCCTTGTTCTTCGTCGTGATGGGTGCAGTGATGGTTACTCAAGCGGTTCGTCGTATTCCTGTACAATATGCAAAGCAAGTTGTAGGAAGTAAGATGTCTGTAGGTGGTGAGCGTCAATACATTCCATTAAAGTTGAATGCTTCTGGTGTTATGCCAATCATTTTTGCTCAGGCATTAATGTTTATCCCAGGATTAGTGGCTCAGTCTTTTGCTGAGAAAAGTGAATTTGCTCAGTCAGTAGCTCAAGCATTTGGTGATTTCACCACTTGGCAATACAATGCCTTATTTGCTTTATTGATTGTGGTATTTACCTTTTTCTATACAGCAATTTCCATTAACCCGACACAGATTTCGGATGATATGAAGCGTGGTGGAGGTTTTGTTCCAGGTGTTAAGCCAGGTGAAGAAACATCTAATTTCATTGCTAGTATTTTAGATCGAATTACTTTGCCAGGTGCATTGATGTTGTCTATCATCGCTATTTTACCAGCTATCGCCAACTTATTTGGTGTAACTAGAGGATTTGCTTCCTTCTTTGGAGGAACTTCCTTGTTGATTTTGGTAGGGGTAGTTTTAGATACATTACAACAAATAGAAAGTTATTTGTTGATGCGTAAATATGAAGGTTTAATGCAATCAGGACGTGTGAAAGGACGGTCCGAAATGATTAGCAGATAAGATGATTTATTTAAAGACACCTCAAGAGTTAGCCATCATTCAAGCGAATGGCGAAATTTTGGGGAAATGTCACGCTGAAGTTGCCAAGGCCATTCAACCTGGAGTAACAACATTAGCTTTAGATAAAATAGCCTACCAATTTATTAAGGATCATGAAGCTCATCCTTCCTTTTTAAATTACCAAGTAGGGGATAAAAAATATGCTTATTCGCTTTGTATCTCAGTAAATGACGTGGTGGTCCATGGATTACCAGGTAGTTTAGAACTGAAAGAAGGAGATATTATCTCCATTGATGCAGGTGTTTATAAGCATGGCTTTCACGCCGACAGCGCTTATACCTATGCAATAGGTCAAGTAGGTGAAGATGTGGAGAATTTATTGACAAGGACAAAAGAGTCTTTGTACCAAGGAATTAGGCAAGCAGTTGCAGGAAAACGTATCGGAGATATTGGTTCTGCTGTGCAGACTTATTCTGAAGGATTTGGTTACGGAGTAGTGAGGGAATTAGTAGGACATGGAGTAGGTAAAAATCTACACGAAAGTCCTGAAGTTCCTAATTATGGTCGCCGAGGAGATGGACCTAAATTGAAAGAGGGAATGGTTATTGCCATTGAACCTATGGTTAATTTAGGGAAACGTCAAATCACCGTAGATAAGGATGGCTGGACTATCCGGACGATAGACCGTAAAGCATCTGCTCATTTTGAACATACCGTAGCGGTAGGTAAGAATGAAGCTTTACAGCTGACAACCTTTAGTTACATTGAAGAAGTATTAAAAACATCAACAGTATTGTTGAATATTTAACATAAAATTATGGCCAAACAATCCTCGATCGAAGTAGACGGCATCATATTGGAAGCCCTTTCGAACGCGATGTTTCGGGTGGAATTAGAGAATACGCATCAAGTGATTGCGCATATCTCAGGTAAAATGCGGATGAATTACATCAAGATTTTGCCTGGAGATAAAGTGAAGTTAGAAATGTCTCCTTATGATTTGAGTAAGGCAAGAATAGTTTATCGTTATAAATAATAAGGTTTGACCCATAAATTAAACAAATATGAAAGTTAAAGCATCGATCAAAAAGCGTAGTGCAGAATGCAAAGTCATTCGTCGTCACGGAAAGCTTTATGTCATCAACAAGAAGAATCCTAAGTTCAAGCAACGTCAAGGATAATTCGAAAGTATTAAATGATTAATAACAACAATTAATTACCTATATGGCTCGTATTGCAGGGGTTGATATTCCCGACAAAAAAAGAGGAGAAATTGCGTTGACTTATATCTTCGGTATTGGTCGTAGCACTGCTCAAAAGATTTTGACGAAAGCAGAAATTTCGTTTGACAAGAAGGCTGGTGAGTGGAATGATACGGAGGCTAGCGCTATCCGTGCTATTATTGCTGCCGAATTCAAAACGGAGGGACAGCTTAAGTCTGAGGTTCAATTGAACATCAAGCGTTTGATGGACATTGGATGCTACCGTGGTTTGCGTCACCGTAAAGGACTTCCTGTACGTGGCCAAAGAACTAAGAACAATTCTCGTACGAGAAAAGGTCGTAGAAAGACAGTTGCTAACAAGAAGAAAGTAACTAAATAATAACAGGGGGTAATTCCCCTACACAATTTTTATTGATTTTATCCAATGGCACAAGCAAAAAGAAAAGATAAAGCGAAGAAAAGAGTGGTGGTAGTTGAGTCTGTAGGCCAAGTACACATCAAAGCTTCCTTTAACAACATCATTATTTCAATTACCAATTCAGCAGGACAGGTAATTTCTTGGGCATCTGCAGGAAAGATGGGTTTCCGTGGGTCTAAGAAAAACACTCCTTACGCAGCTCAGATGGCAGCATCTAACTGTGCAGCAGTAGCTGTAGAAGCGGGAATGAAAAAAGCAGAGGTTTTTGTAAAAGGACCAGGAGCTGGACGTGAGTCGGCTATCCGTACTATCCAAAACTCAGGTATTGAGGTTTCCTTAATTAAGGATATCACTCCAATGCCTCACAATGGATGTCGTCCTCCAAAACGTCGTCGCGTTTAATTTTATTCATGTTGGGTAATTAGTAATTATTTTCTCCAACATCATTTATTCACTTAATTAATTACTTCATTGCCCATAAGAGGGGCATTGACTTTTAAAAAAAATGGCAAGATACACTGGTCCAAAATCCAAAATTGCTCGTCGTTTCGGCGAAGCGATCTTAGGTCCGAGTAAAGCATTAGCTCGTAAAAATTATGCTCCTGGTATGCATGGTAAAGGGAAACGTTCAAAAGTTTCTGAATATGCCATCCAATTAAAGGAAAAACAAAAGGTTAAATATACCTATGGTATTTTAGAACGTCAGTTCGAAAATTTGTTTCACAAAGCCGCTGTTAAAGAAGGTATTACAGGTGAGAACTTGTTAAAAATGTGTGAAGCAAGATTGGACAACACAGTATATCGTTTAGGAATTGCTCCTACTCGTCGTGCTGCTCGTCAATTGGTTATCCACAAACATATCATTGTGGATGGTGATGTAGTAAATGTGCCCTCTTACTCATTACGCCCAGGCCAATTGGTAGGTGTACGTGAAAAATCTAAATCTCTTGAGGTTGTTTCTGATTCGCTTGCGAGCCGTTCACCAAAGCGTTTCAACTGGTTAGAGTGGGATGGAGTAGAGTTAGTAGGTAAATTTACTGCTTATCCAGAAAGAGATCAGATCCCTGAAAACTTTAATGAGCAAGCTATCGTCGAATTGTATTCGAAGTAATAAGCTGCTTAATAATACAATTTAAAAGAGTATCAATAACGTTTTTTCAAGATCATTTTAAGCTACGAAATATGTCAATATTAGCATTCCAAATGCCCGAGAAAGTTGTGATGGAGAAAGCCGATGACTTCCACGGGACATTTGAGTTCAAGCCACTCGAAAAAGGCTACGGTGTTACCATTGGTAACGCACTTCGTAGAATTTTACTTTCCTCTTTGGAAGGTTATGCGATTACAAGCGTTAAGATTTCTGGTGTTTTACACGAGTTTTCAGCAATTGAAGGTGTTCATGAAGATGTTTCTGAAATCATCCTTAACTTGAAGAAGATTCGTCTTAAAAAGGCGCAAGAGATTTTGGAGAATAAAGTTAATATCAAAGTAAAAGGCCAAACAGCCTTTACTGCTGGTGATATAGCTAAATTTACGCCTTATTTTACCGTTTTAAATCCTGATTTAGTGATTTGCAACTTGGATTCTTCTAAAGAATTAGAAGTTGAGTTAATCATCGAAAAAGGTCGTGGATATGTACCAGCTGATGAGCCTCGTGCTAATGAGTTAGCTTTTGGTCACATCGCCATTGATGCCATCTACACTCCTATCAAAAATGTTAAATTTAGCATTGAAAATACCCGTGTAGAGCAAAAAACTGACTACGAAAAATTAGTGTTAGATATCGAAACAGATGGTTCTATCCATCCAGAAGATGCATTGAAAGGTGCCGCTTATATCTTAATCCAACACTTCATGTTATTCTCTGATCAAACAATGACTTTCGAAACGCCAAAAGCGGAGGAAGACAATGTTGTAGACGAAGAGATGTTACACATGCGTAAATTATTGAAGACTTCTTTAGCCGATCTAGATTTATCTGTACGTGCTTACAACTGCCTTAAATCAGCTGATGTTCGCACTTTAGGAGAATTAGTGAAATTAGAGATCTCTGATATGATGAAGTTCCGTAACTTTGGTAAAAAGTCATTAACTGAGCTAGAACAACTAGTAGAAGAAAAAGGCTTAACCTTTGGAATGGATGTTGCGAAATATCGTTTAGACGAAGATTAATTATTCAATTTTTAAATAAGTAATAGGTGGTGGTCATGTAAAACCCACTAACCGCAGTCCGAGAGGGCTTTTAACTTACGAATTAACACAATGAGACACGGAAAAAAATTCAATCACCTAGGAAGAACAGCTTCCCACAGAGCAGCCTTATTATCAAATATGGCATCCTCTTTAATTTTACACAAACGTATCGAAACAACTGTTGCGAAAGCAAAAGTATTGCGTAAATATGTTGAGCCTTTAATTACTAAGTCTAAGACAGATAGCACTAACAATCGTCGTGTTGTTTTCTCTTACCTTCAAAACAAAGATTCAGTAAAAGAATTGTTTGGAATCGTTTCTGAAAAAGTTGCTGCACGTCCAGGTGGTTATACACGTATTATCAAGTTAGGAAATCGTCTTGGTGACAACGCTGAGATTTGTTTCATCGAATTGGTTGATTTCAACGAAACAATGTTAGCTGCTTCTGCTGAAAAAGCTGGTAAAACTCGTAGAAGTCGTCGTTCAGGTGCTAAGAAAGAAGGCGCTGAGGCTGCTGCTCCAGTAGCAGAAGCTCCATCAGCTGAAGTTGTTGAGGAAGTAGCTGTCGCTGAAGAAGCGGTAGAAGCTCCAGCAGCTGAGGTTGTTGAAGAAGTTGCTGCGGCTGAAGAGCCAACAGCTGAAGAATCAACAGAGGAGCCTAAAGAAGAAAAAGGAGAAGATGCATAATTCATTTCTCTTTTAATTTTGAAGGGCTTTAACTTTAATTAGTTGAAGCCCTTTTTTTAGATAAAATTTTATTCAAACATAGATACATTATGAAAATTACAGAATCGACTCCGGCGGTTTTATTGTTGCAAGATGGTACACTCTTTCACGGGAAAGCATTAGGCAAGATAGGGACTCACGGTGGTGAGATTTGTTTTAATACAGGAATGACGGGTTATCAGGAGATTTATACAGACCCTTCCTATGCTGGACAAGTAATTATTAATACAACCGCTCATATTGGTAATTATGGCGTGATGGATGCACAAGAAGCAGAATCTAATCAAGTGCAAATTGCAGGAATGGTTTGTAATGAATTTTCAAGTGTCAATTCACGATTTACTGCCACAGGATCTTTGCAAGATTATTTAGAAAATGCAGGTATCGTTGGTATTTCAGGTATTGATACGAGGGCATTAGTTCGTCATATTCGTACCAAAGGAGTGATGAATTGCCTAATCTCTTCTGAAATTTTTGATATCGATTCTTTACAAAAAGAATTAGCAAAAGTACCTGATATGGAAGGACTAGAGCTATCTTCTCAAGTGTGTACTCAAGAAACCTATTTCTTAGGAGACGAAAACGCAGAATTAAAAGTGGCAGTGCTTGATTTAGGAGTTAAGAAAAGCATATTAAGTAATTTGACAGATCGTGGTTGCTATTTGAAAGTATTTCCAGCTAAAACTTCTTATGATGAAATAGCAGCTTGGCAACCTGATGGGTATTTTGTATCCAATGGACCAGGAGATCCAGCTGTAATGCCTTATGCAGTAGCAACAGTTAGTCAATTTTTAGCTAGCGATAAACCAGTATTCGGCATTTGCCTTGGTCACCAAATTTTAGCTCAAGTTTGTGGTTTGTCAACGTACAAAATGCACAATGGACACCGTGGGTTAAATCATCCTGTGAAGAATTTAGAAACGGGGTTATCTGAGATTACTTCCCAAAACCATGGTTTTGCTGTACGTATGGAAGAACTTAGTGTTAGCTCACAAGCAACCCTCACTCATATTAATTTAAATGATCAGACGGTAGAAGGATTACGTGTGAATGGAAAAAAAGCATTCTCGGTGCAACATCACCCAGAAGCAAGTCCAGGACCTCATGATTCTCGCTATTTATTTGATCAATTTATTGGTTTGATGAAATAGAAATAAAAAAGGCAACTTCTCAGTTGCCTTTTTTATTGAATTCTTTCGTAAGAATTTATGCCATTGTCTTTTCAGGAAAGCCAAACAATGCTTTTTCCTTGATAAGCTTGACAACAGAACTAGGGACTAGGTTTTCCCATTCACCAGATCCTTGTTGAATTAAATCCAACACTCGATCCGTACGAATTTTCATCAAATTTTCATCGTATGAATGTATGTCAGCCAGTTTTTCATTATCCAATAAATATTGGAACAAACCCCTTAAATGAGCTTCAGGTTGAAAGCTTGTTAAATTTATTAATTGCCCATTTTCATCCAAAGTGGGATACAAATACAGCTTTATTTTCAAGCCAAATAAACTAGCAAAAGCCGTTAATATCCCACCTGGATATTGCGTATAATGCTTCTCTTCAAAGATATATTCCAAGTTAGGCATACCCATGATTAATGCCATTTTCAAGCGGCTAAATTTGCTTAGATATGCTACTAGCTTAAAGTATTCGTGGAAATTGGAAATCAATACCGTTTGACCTAATGAACATAAAATGTCTACACGGTCTAAAAAGTCTTTTTCATTGATGTGATTCCCTTCATTTTCTAGATTTCGAAGTGTTAATTCTGAAACTACACAGATTTTATCATCATCAATATCCGCTTCATTTTCAAACTGTTTAATACCCTTTTTGACCATATCTGAAAAGATATTTGTCACCGGTCTAAACCTTCCACGGATGGCTACAATGTGTTTCTTCGAAAGTGCATCATAGGGTTGCATCACATTCCCATCAGGCCCAAATAAGGCAGCCTGGGTAAAGCCATGTTTCACTAAATACAAGGACATCAGTCGATTATCTACTTCCTTAAAATCAGGTCCTTCAAAGCGAATCATGTCAATCTCTATGCGATCAGGAGATAGATCATCTAATAAAGAAACAAGTATTTTTTCTGGATCGGCATGATAATGGTAACAACCATAGATTAAATTCACCCCAATGATACCTAATGCTTGTTGTTGAAGGATATTGTCATTATCCAACATATTAATATGAATGACCACATCATTCACTGGCCCATTAGGGCTTAACTGAAAACGTAATCCTACCCAACCATGTGCATCGTTATCTTTCTGATAATTTAAGGCTGAAACGGTATCAGCAAAGGAAAAGAACCGTTTTTCATCGGCAGATTCAGTTAATCGTACTTTTAATAATTTGAACTCACGATTAAGCATTTTCATTAAGCGCGGTTCACACACATATTTACCCGACTCCTCTTCTCCATAAATGGCATCAGAAAAGGCCATATCATAAGCTGAAATGGTTTTGGCAATGGTTCCAGAAGCTCCACCTGCTTTGAAAAAATTAGCAGCAACATCCTGTCCAGCTCCTATTTCTGCAAATGAACCATATATACTGCGATCTAAATTGATCTGAAGGGCTTTTTGTTTCGTCCCAATGGATTTTAATTTGGCAGTCATAGACGAATGAGTTTATTGATTACAAAGGCAACTACTTAGCAAAGTTATATAATTATCCCGCTATTTAAATGATTTTCTTGAAAACATCCTAACCTATTCAGGCCATTTTTTTGATTTGTGATACCATGTTAAACCTGCCATCGGGGCTTCACTGATATTTCCAATGTGATAACGATTTTTTCGCATGACTTGTTTCAATATGTCCGAATAATAAAAGGCTACAGAACCCGTAAAATGAATTTTTTGAGTAGTAGACTCCGCATATTTGCTTACATATAATCGGATGAATTCCTGAAAAGAATGCTCAATTAATTGATAACAAAAAGGATGCTTCCGATGATCAAATAAGAATTTAGAGAAGCTAGCAAACCATCGGTTAGGAAATTCACCTTGGTACGCTTTGGATAAAACATCCAAACGATTTAGTGCCCCAAAGCGCTTAATGAATAGTTCACGTATGTCTTGCGGCATTTCCTGATGTAAGTAGGATAGGACCAATAGTTTCCCAAGATGACCACCACTTCCTTCATCTCCTAACCAAAATCCTAATGGGGGGATTTGTTCCGTGATAGCATTTCCATTAAAAAAGCCCGAATTTGAGCCTGTTCCTAAAATACATGCGATTCCAGTATCGTCTCCACATAGAGACCTAGCTGCGGCAATCAAATCATTTTCCACTTGTATGATCTTGGCGCCTTCAAAGTATGATCTAAGCCAATGTTGAATGATCCCTTTTTTAGATTCATCCGTAATTCCAGTACCATAATAGTAAATCTCTTCAACAGGAAGTGAATTAAGTTGGGAGAGAACTTCCTTCTGAGAAGCTTCTATTTCTTCAGGTGTTTGATAATATGGGTTGATTCCAAGTGAATGAAAAGATTGATATGCTTCATTAGGGGATGAAATATACCTCCATTCTGTCTTACTGGACCCGCTTTCTATTAATAGAATCATGGAATTAGATTAATATGCCAATGGCTTGATATTTTTCAAATACTTGTGCTGTATGTGGGGCATCTTTTAATTCATCACTTAAATCTTGACCAGCCCAATGCTCATAATGTTTGCCATTTTTCCAAAGTCGTGAATGGCTCATATCATAGATTTTTCCTTGATATGCCACCCATATCTCAGGACGATCTTGACCGTTCCTTAAAGCCAATTGAGCTTTTGTGTAATTTGGAAGTATGGAGTCCAATGTGATTATAATTAGCACGAAACTAAATAAAAAGCATGAAAAGCCGTTTTATAAGCAAAGATTTTTAATTTTACTTGATATTTAATATTACAGGATTTATGAAAAATACTTTACGCGTATTTATTTCCGTCTTATGTTTGGCCTTAGTAACATCATGTAGTAAGAGTGATCCTGCACCAACACCAACTCCTACACCTTTAGTTTCCGATCTTATCAAGAAAGTTTGGTCTGCTTCTAATATTCAATGGGATGGGAATGTACAATATGATAAAGCGGCAACTTCTAATTTAGTAGCTGGTTACGCACAATTTAAATTGGATTTAACGAGTTCATCTTCTGTCTCCTTGACAGAATATGATGGAAATAAATTTACAGGGACCTATAGTTTGTCATCAGATAATAAAACACTGACATTATCTAGCCTAAAAACAAGTGATGGTACAGAACCTACAGGTACTGGAGGAACGTTAGCATTTACTATTTCAGGAGTACCTACGGCCAGTAGCTTGGTGATAGAGTCTACCACGGCATATGTAAAAGCAAGTAATAAAAAGATTAGGTTGAGTTTAGTCAATCCTTAATCACAAATTAATCATGAGGCCGCCTCATCGGGCGGCTTTTCTATTGTATGGAGAAAAGAACAGAAATCGGATCTTTAGGAGAGTTTGGTCTTATTCAACGATTGTCAGAAGGATTTGTGTCGCATCAACCTTGGACAATTTTGGGCATTGGTGACGATGCCGCAGGTCTAGAAGCAAATGGCTTTAAAGTCGTTTCGACAACTGAATTATTAATTGAAGGAGTCCATTTTGATTTGTCATATACACCTTTAAAACATTTAGGCTTTAAAGTTGTCAGCATTGCCCTTTCTGATATTGCGGCTATGAATGCCATTCCTGCCCAACTTTCTGTGGGTTTAGGATTAAGTAATCGGTTTTCTGTTGAGGCAGTGGAAGAATTATATGAAGGTATCAAGCTGGCATGTGAAGAATATAAAATAGATCTTGTCGGTGGAGATACAACCTCTTCTCCGCAAGGTTTGATTATTTCAGTAAATGCTCTAGGCTTGGTGGCAGAAGATCAATTAGTAAAGCGAAGCGGGGCAAAACCCAATGATGTTATTTGTGTTACAGGAGATTTAGGTGGAGCCTTGATGGGTTTACAATCGCTGGAAAGAGAAAAGCAAGTGTATTTGGCAAACCCAGATATGCAGCCAGAACTGAATGAAAAGAACTACGTTGTCATGCGACAACTCAAACCGATGGCTCGTTTTGATATCATTCATGATTTAAAGGAGTTAGGCGTGATACCTAGTTCTATGATAGATTGTTCAGATGGTTTAGCTTCAGAAATAATCCATTTATGTAATGCTTCAGGAACTGGAGCTCGAATATTTGAAAAAAATATTCCAATTGATGATGAAACGTATTTAGTTGCTACTGAATTTAGCTTAAGTCCATTAACTGCTGCCTTGAACGGCGGCGAAGATTATGAATTAGTATTTACTATTTCCCAATCAGATTTTGATAAAGTAAGTAAAATTACAGATGTAACGGCCATTGGATATATGACTGATTTGCCCAATGAACGAGTTTTGGTCATGAAATCGGAGCAGGTAGTTGCTTTGACAGCCCCTGGATTTGGACCTCAATAATATGTCAGTAGCTATCATGCAGCCTTATTTTTTTCCGTATTTGGGCTATTTTCAATTAGTTCAAGCGGTGGATGATTTTGTCTTTTATGATGATGTCATGTTCATTAAGAAGGGTTGGATAAATCGGAATCAAATTTTAATGCAGCAAAAAGCCTTTTTATTTACTATTCCATTAGAAAAACAAAGTCAAAATAAGAGTATCAGAGAGTCCACAATTGCATGGGGCCCTGAGTTTCCCAATAAATGGTTGCAGCAATTGCAGTCGGCGTATAAAAAAGCTCCGCAGTTTATACCAGTGATGGACTTGATTGAATCCGTATTACAAGATAAGCCTACTAGTATTGCTGATTTAGCTGCTACAAGTGTCATAAAGACATGGCAATATGTAGGATTAGAGAAAAGATTTCATTTTAGTTCTCAATTGGGCGTTTCTAAAGATTTAGAGCGTGCTGAAAGACTTATGGCGATTACGGGGCATTTGGGAAGTAATCAGTATATAAATGCTAAGAATGGCCAAGAATTATATCAAAAAGAATATTTTGCCGAACAAGGTTTTCAATTAAACTTTTTAAATCAATCCTTACCAGCGTATTTTCAAGGAGGTCAAAATGACTTTGTCCAAGGATTATCCATGATAGACGTACTTATGTGGAATTCGAAAGAGGATATAAAAAATATGCTATCTACTTATTCTTTGATTTAATAAGTTAAATTCCGTTAGATAAATTTACTTATAATTTGTTTGTAGAATTAGTAACTTTACTTGAATTCTTTTCTAAAGAGAATGTCGAAAGTAATTGGGTTCTATGTCACAATCTTTGTTCCTTAGCAAATATTCTAATACCTTCTTATCAAGGTGGTTAGTGTTTGCTTTTGATTTAGGAATTGTCATTTTTTCCTTCTCGGTTGCGACTTTGCTTCGCATGAATTTCCGTTTGATCGATATTGATTTTAATGCTTTTAAGTACCATTTCTTATTCCTTTTTATCTTTCGGGTACTTTCGTTTTTATACTTTCAATCTTACACAGGGATAATACGTCATACCAGTATAGAGGATGCCGGTATAATTTTGAAAGCGGTGTTTACGGGAACATTTTTGGCGACTATGCTATCAGTAGTTGTTAGGTATTATTTCGGTTTAGATACTCTTTTTTACGTCCCATTATCCATCTTGTTGATCGATTTTTTTATCTGTTTATTCTTAATGGTGTCATTAAGGTTTTGGGTAAAATCATTTTATGAGTCCTTTATTCGTGAGTTTAAACCTTCTGTGGGAATTTTAATTTACGGAGCAGGGTATACAGGGATGCTGACAAAGAATGTGATTCAAAATGATCGCAGCATCAATTATTCCATTTTGGGCTTTATTGATGATAATGAATCAAAAATAGGCAAGACCATCGAAGGAATTCGAGTTTATAGTTTACCTGAAGCTATGGACAAGTTTGTGGATAAGACTGATGGACTAGAGGTCATTATGGCCATAAATAAAATTTCACTTAAGGTTAAAAAAAGAATTAGCGATGTCTTTTTGGATCGAGGAGTAGTTGTGAAAATCTTGCCGCCCGTAGAGAAATGGGTAGGTGGAGAATTTGCAGTGAATCAGATTCATAATGTTAAAATCGAAGACTTACTTGGCCGAGATGTTATTCAAATGAATAACAAGCAGGTGGGGGAACAGTTGTTCAGTAAAACCATTTTGGTGACGGGGGCTGCCGGATCTATTGGAAGTGAAATAGTTCGACAGCTCGTTGCTTATTTGCCAGCATCTATCATATTAGTTGATCAAGCAGAATCTGGATTGTTTGACCTAGAATTTGAATTGTCCTCGAGTATTCCTATCAACACGAAATTGTCGGTATATGTGGCTGATGTAACGGATCAAAAACGTATGTCGCGAATTATTTCAGCGCATAAGCCTAACTTTATTTTTCATGCAGCTGCATATAAGCATGTGCCATTGATGGAAAGTAATCCCTATGAAGCTGTCAGGATCAATGTGTTGGGAACCAAGATTTTATCAGAACTTGCTGCTGAAAATCATGTGGAACGTTTTGTAATGGTTTCCACAGATAAAGCGGTGAATCCAACGAATGTGATGGGAGCCACCAAGCGTTTAGCTGAAATGTATACCCAATCAATGAATCATTTAGAAGGGGTTTCTACTAAGTTTATAGCAACACGTTTTGGGAATGTATTAGGCTCAAGTGGTTCGGTGATACCATTGTTCAAAAAACAAATCGAAAGAGGTGGCCCAGTGACGGTTACTCACCCGGATATTACACGGTATTTCATGACAATTCCAGAAGCTTGTGAGCTCGTTTTAGAGGCTGCTACTATGGGTAATGGAGGTGAAGTGTTTGTTTTTGATATGGGAGAGTCTGTGAAAATCATTGACCTTGCCAAGAAGATGATAACCTTGAGTGGATTACGGGTCGACCGTGATATTGAAATTAAGTATACCGGTTTACGTCCAGGGGAGAAACTATATGAAGAGCTGTTGAATAATAATGAGAATACATTACCAACGCATCATCCTAAGATTTTAATTGCCAAAGTGAATACACCAAGTTATTCCTACATGGAAATCCAATCCCATAAATTGGAACATATTTTGGAGCATGGAACAAGTAATCAGCTTGTTGCTAAAATCAAGGATATTATTCCTGAATACAAATCAAATAACTCTATTTTTGAGCAATTGGATAAAGCCGCAATCCGTTCCAAAGGTTAAATCTTTAACCACCTTTTTACCAGATATATTGATCCAATCGTAACTATAGGAGCAGCCAAGACATCCATGGTATAATGTACGTGCTGAACTAGCAACAATACCATCAATAGCAACGTTAATCCATAAGCCCATTTTTTATCACGCTGATTCGGAAGAAAAAAGCATACAAAAATCATGGTGGCAGTATGGCCTGAAAAGAACAAATCTTTGGTAATAGCCAAGTTCTCCCCATAAATAAATATTTCTGCCAGCGGATCATGCAAATCAACTAAATTGATGGGAGGATTTAGAGGTATTAGGTAAATGCAGGTGAGCCGAATGACGGTTTCTAGATTGAAGGCCCAAGCAAACCATAAAAAGGTTTTGGGTGTACGAAACAATTGTAATAGCAGATAAACAACACTGCAATATATAATGCCAAAAATAGGGTAAGAGACGTTGAATGCAGGAATGTTAGCTAAAATCACATCTTGAATTAACATCCCCTCACGTAGTTGAATCCACTGAAAATAGTCATCCGCTTTCCATGGAAAAATCATGAAAACTAGTAGAGCTCCAATGAATTTCCATCGAAAAGCATTTTCATCCCAAGCCATTGACCAGTTTACTCGAACAGATTGAATATAACTTTTCATGCTTATCTTTGGTTCTATCTATAATTTAAGTCCGCAAAACTACGTTAAAAATTAAAATAATGGAGAAATTGATGAAAAATGCCTGGGTAATTCTCGGAATAGTAATAAGCTTTTCTCATTTTTCATGTGGAAACGCTACAAAAGATAAAATAAATACAAAAATGGCTAAGACGGAAGTAAGCAATGCACAACTAGAAACGATTACCTTTGGTGCGGGTTGTTTTTGGTGTGTGGAAGCAGTATATCAAAGGGTTAAAGGTGTACATAAGGTGGTATCTGGATATATGGGAGGGAAAATGAAAAACCCGAGTTACCGAGATGTTTGCACAGGCTTAACAGGACATGCCGAAGTATGTCAGTTGACCTATGATCCCAAAGTTGTGTCTTTCGAGACTTTATTGGAAATATTTTGGCAAACGCATGATCCTACTACTTTGAATCGTCAAGGTGCCGATGTAGGAACTCAGTATCGTTCAGCTATTTTTTATCATACTCAGGAACAGAAAGCAGCAGCAGACCAATGGAAACAAAATTTGAACGCCAAGAAAGTGTTTCCTAATCCTATAGTAACTGAAATTACTGCAGAAAGTACTTTTTACCCAGCTGAGGATTATCACCAAGATTATTTTAATCTAAATGGAGAAGAGCCTTATTGTAAAATAGTCATTAAGCCTAAAATGGATAAATTCCTTAAAGCATTTAAGGATAAAATAAATTAGAAACCTCCTTTATCGTAAAAGCTTCTTCTTCTAGAGATTTTTAGCTCTTGAAGCAAACTTGATTTAACGCGTAAATCAAAGGAGTAGTTGCTGGCTCTACCGTAGAATGGGCTAGCAATAGGCGTCCAATTGAAATTAAGTTCCCAGCAATGTAAGTCACGATGTACCGAAATATTGGTATAGGTAAGACCGCTGTATTTAAAATCGTAACCCGAACTAAAAGAAAACTTCCATTTCTCACTTAAGCTCAAATCTCCTTGAAAGGTTAATCCACTAATATTTTGGGAAGGAGCTAAACCAGCTCGGTTCATGCTGAATTGATAACTGAATGAAAATGACCATGGGATATTCCAGTCTACATAATCATCTCTATTTCTGTTAATCTGCTTTAATTGAGCCTCCGTAGCATTTTTACTTACTTTTTCTCCTTGGCCTTTGGCAGGAGCAAATCGCTTCCCAATGGATAAATTAAAGGATTGTAAACGAGCAAAGCCTTCACCTTTGGCGACCATTAAATCGGGAGTTCTTCTACCTACAACGGCAAAAGATTGATCAGGGACATATAAATAAGGATCTAAATTTCCTCCAATATTAATATCAAATTGTTTGATCCTAGAATTGGCATTAAATGACAAATTGGACAAATTGTATTCCTTGGCTAATAAATTATAGCTTCCATTTATTCCAAAGTTATCTAGGATATTGATCTTTTCGGACTCTTTGGTTGCTGTATCGGATTTAGTTTTCAGTTTTGCTTCCAAGGTATTTTGAATTCCAAAGCTGATACTTCCAGATGCTCCTCCATAACTAAGTTGACGAGGATCAAAGGAGCTAATTCTTCGGATATCTCCTACTTGTTCTTCGCCATTATTGTTGATGAATTTTCTATTATTTATACGAACATCCTGGTAGTAACCGTAAGTAGGATCAGAATAATCAGGAGTATAACTCAAACTAATGCTTGGTGCCATCGTGTGGCGTATAGCTTGAAGTCGACCTTTCGTAAAGCGCATGGTTCCATAAACACGTGTGTTCATGCTGGCAGAAAAGGAAATCTGTGAGCTGAATTTAGGCAAACCTCCTACGGTATCGATTCTTACGGTAGAATCTGATGGCATGTAGGTGTATTTGTAGGAACGGGTATACATATTACCTGACCAAGAAATTCCTGGAGTTAGGTTAATGTAAGGGTTAATTTTAATGTTGGGTAAGGATAATGGAATACTATAATTGAATTTGGTTTGGGCTTTTTCCAATAACATAGGAAGCGTACTGCCATTTAAAGGAATCACCCCCGGAGGCAAATCATCTGCATTTTTGGGAATAAATGGTTTCTGAATAATTCCTCGCTGGCTATTAGATTCACGAGGATACACATCAAATTCATAACGAGTGTACAAATCAGATACTTGGTTAGTTAAACTAACTGTACCAGAAAAGTCCATTCCAATTCTAAACTGGTCGATGAAGCGATCTGCAATCGCATTCTTTTTCTTAAATGGTTGGAATTGATTTAAACCTACGTTGAAATCTGTCCCTGCATCAAAAATACGTGTTGTCGTATTCTGATTGATACGTAGACTGATTCCACTTCTGAAATTTTGACCAATGGCTTTGGTATATTGAACAGACGAACCGATGGTATTAGAAAGGTATTGCTGGGTATTAAATGTATTGAATTGATTGTAGGAGTTCGAAGCGATATTGACTGAGGCAGAGAAACTAGAATTACCTAAGCTTCTTGGGCTATGAGACCACTGTAAGGCAAAATCTGTACGAGTGGATGGACTGAATTCAGAACCTGAATTATTGCGATTTAGAGCCAAATTAAATGAGCCAGTATATCGATAACGCTTGTTGTATTGAGAATTAGCACCTAAACCCCAGCCACCTTTGGAGTAAATCTGTCCAGTAAATCGTATGCCTATATTTTCACTTGCGGCCCAATAATAGCCACCATCTCGGAGATAAAACCCTCTACCAGAAGGCTCTTCGCCATAGGTTGGTATTAGAATACCCGATTTCCCAGCTTCTTTTGGCTGCGAATAAGGGAAAAATCCAAAGGGTAAACCTATGGGGAGTGGAATATCATTCAGTTCAAAGTGAAATGGACCAGAAATGATTTCTTTTTTACCAACAACTTTAATTTTGCTAGCACGAATATTGAAATGGGGATGACTTAAATTACACGTAGTATAAATGGCATTTCGGATGTATAGATTTTCTTCTTCATCTTTTTTGACATTTTTTCCTTGAACAAAACCCTCACCTTGTTGGGTGACTATACCCTTAATGATGGCTCTTTTTGATTTGAAATTATAGCGAATTTCATCGGAGTCATATTTGTCACTTCCTTGGGTAAATACGGGAAGGCCCACCATTTTTTTGCTGGTAGTATCAAAAGTCCCCTTGGCATAAACTTCGTTTTTTGCCCAATCTAAACGAATGTATTCTGCTTCTAAACTAATATTACCGTATTTTACTTTGGCACCTCCGTATAAATTAACAATTTGTTGATCGGCATCTAAGACCGTGGAATCGACCGCTGAATAGAATACGGTAGTTTGTAAATCCTGACTTTTACTAGCTGTATCTTTTGGAATGCTTTTTTGTATGGTATCGGCGCGGACTATTCTTTGAGCATGGACATTTGGAAGGCCTATGCAGGTTAAAAGTAAAATAACAAAAAGAGAATAGATGCAATTCTTTATCAAATCAGCGTTAGTTCAACGTTCAGCATGTGTATATCATCAAGGGATTGGTGATAAATTCGCATGTTAATGAACGAAGGATGGAATTTAAAAATTATATTTGTCTTTGTATAAGCATACAAAATTACATCATTGCGACTTACCTACGTCTAATTCATTAAAATAATGTTTACAGTTCTTAGAGCTTTTGTTGGTTTTGCTTTAACATGCCTGTTAATTGCGGCCATTCCAAGTTTCCCTGAGCCTACTCGTGCTGCTAAGCGTAACTTGGTTAAAACGATATGTCTTGATGCTGGGCATGGGGGAAAAGACCCCGGTTGCTTGGGATCCAAGGGTGCACAAGAGGGGAAAGTAACCTTGAAAATTATTTTAGAGGTAGGAAAACGCCTAAAAAGTGAATTTCCAGATCTGAAGGTCGTTTATACCCGAGATACTGATGATTTTGTCGAATTGAACGAACGTGCCAATATCGCTAATAGAAGTCGTTCGGATTTATTTATTTCTGTTCATTGCAATGCGGCACCTAATAAAGCAGCATATGGTACAGAAACATATACCATGGGACTTCATAAAACGGATGGTAATTTGAACGTAGCCAAGCGAGAAAACTCCGTTATTTTACAAGAGAAAGATTATCAAACAACCTATAATGGATTTGATCCAAGTTCACCTTTGGCGCATATTATGATGGCGAATTATCAAAGTGCCTTTATGGCATCTTCGGTAAAATTTGCCTCAAAGGTGGAAGAACAATTTGCAAAAGTGTATAATAGAAAGAGCTTTGGCGTGAAGCAGGCTGGTTTTTTGGTCATTTGGAGAACGGCCATGCCTAGTGTTTTGATTGAAAGTGGATTTTTAACTAACCCAGATGAAGAGGGTTATTTGAATTCGGAAAAGGGACAATCAGAAGTAGCGGATGCTATTGTTGGTGCATTTAAAAAGTATAAGGAAGAAATCGAAAAATAGATTCTGAGATGTTTCAAAGTAATGAATTAAAAGTTGGGTTTTTGGCCTTAATCGCCTTTCTAATCCTCTATTTTGGCTTTAATTTTTTGAAGGGGAATGATGTATTTTCTTCTTCAAGAATCTATTATGTTGAATATGACAATGTAGATGGTTTAATGGTCTCGAATCAGGTCATGGTCAATGGTATTGAAGTTGGGAAAGTAAAATCAGTCTCATTACAGCCAGAAAAAGGGAATAAAATATTAGTAACACTCCGCGTAGCTAAAGATTTAATTATACCAGATAAAACGGAAGCTATTTTGATGGATGGAGCCCTCTTAGGAGGTAAAATTATTCGGTTGGAATTTGGTGGAAAGGGAGCTTTGCCTGAAGAATCCTTTATACCTGGGACTTTAGAAAAAGGTGTTACCTCCCTTTTGAAAGAAAGAGCCATTCCCGTGATTGAAAATGCGGATTCACTTTTGATTTCGTTTCGACAAATCAGTAAAAAGTTTGAGCATACGGGCACTTATTTAAATGAGTTGATTAAAAGTTCCAATAGTACTGTGAACGGCATCAATGGTTCGGTGAATGGGATGGTAGAGGAAAACAGGAATAATATTGCGCAAATTTCAGCGAATATGAAGACTTTATCCCAAAGCTTGATTGAAACTGAGAAGCAATTGAAACCCATTCTAGTCAAATTCAATACGGTGGCAGATTCTTTACAAGCTTTACAAGTAGGAAGAACATTGCATGAGGCTAATTTGGCCGTGGCATCTATCCAGCGCATTGTTTCTGGCTTGGAAAAAGGTCAAGGTACTGCAGGTAAATTCTTGAAGAATGATAGCTTATACGTCGGCTTAAACAAGACTTTGTTGGATTTAGATAAATTATTGATCGATTTTCGCTTGAAACCGAAGCGTTACGTGAATATTTCAGTATTTGGGAAGAAAGATACTCCTCCTAGCAATTAATAAAATATGGCAACAATTCAAGCGCGTATTTCAGCCTCTGCTGAATTGACGGATATACTATTGGCCGAATTAGGTGAAATAGGCTTTGATATATTTGAGGATACAGAGGAAGGCTTTTTTGCCTATTGTCCTGAAGCTTTATTTCAAGAGGAAGCATTTCAAGAAATTATTACACGTTATCAATCCATCGGTTCCATAGAAGTAGAAATGGGGCGAATAGAAAAGCAGAACTGGAATCATGTTTGGGAAAGTAATTATGACCCAATTCGTATTTCCAATTTATTGTTTATCCGTGCTAGCTTTCATGAATCTGAGCCAGGTTATCAAATGGAATTAGTGATAAATCCGAAAATGTCATTTGGAACAGGTCATCATGAAACAACCAGTTTAATGGTAGAAGCTTTGTTTACATTGGATATAGATGGAAAATCTGTTTTGGATGCAGGTACAGGTACTGGAATTTTGGCTTTTGTGGCCAGAAAATTAGGAGGAAATCCTGTCAATGGGTTTGACGTAGATGAATGGTCTGTTGAAAATTCGATTGAAAATGCCGCATTGAATGATTTGAATGACATTCGCTTTGATTTAGGAACCATTCGCGATCAATCTTCGGATGAATATGATGTGTTATTAGCTAATATTAATCGCAATATATTGTTAGATGAAATGGCTGAATACGCACTTCGGATTAAACCAGGTGGACATTTATTGCTTAGTGGTTTTTACCAAGAAGATGTTCCCTTACTGTTGCAAGAAGCTTCCGATGCGGGTCTTACCTTTATTTCTGAAAAAGAGAAGAATCGTTGGACTTGTTTGCACTTGAGAAAGCTTTAATTTTGCAGTTTTCTAATATTAGCCTATATTTTTTCGGTATTTCGTTTAAAAACCTTATTTTTGAAGGTTTTACTCTAAGAACTCGTGCATTCGAGTGCTTTACTAGTACATGAAGATCTCACCCAGTAAGCCTTTTCAGGTAATGTATTCCTTGTTATCCCATGAATGCCTCGGCTATTTGTTCGAAGTCTTTGTGGTACAGTTAAATGAAAAATCTCAATTAACCTGGGAATATCAGACTTTAACTACCCGTAATTTTCATGAATTTGCCCACGGCTTAGATGAGCGCGACGAGCAAGCTGTCAAGTTAATTGAAGGGATGAAGCCTGCAGCCATTTTTGAAAAATTCAATACTTCCAAGCGTAAAACAATGGAAGAGTTTTATTTAAAAACATTTGATGCAGAAAAGGGTGAAAAGGAAATTCAGGAAGCGGTTTTGAGTGTGGTAGAAAAAAAGCGGGGTCAGGTTTTTGAGCTGATTTGTCCAGATAAGACTTTATTCATCATGGGAAATGATGGAAACCCAATGCGTCAGCATGTTCAGATTCAACCTGAACCTGTGGAAGTATTGTTCCATTTTATGCGAAATGAAGAGAATACGCACTATTTTCCTACCTTAAAATATGCTGGAAATAAATTAGAATTTCAATATAAAGACGCCATGGTACTGTGTGATGAGCCAGCATGGATGTTATTGAATCAAAAATTATATCACTTTAAGCCAGCACTGGAAGGGAAAAAATTACGACCTTTTTTAAATAAGAAGTTTGTCGTGATTCCTAAAAACATGGAGGAAGATTACTTCCGCAAGTTTGTGAAGGCGATGGTAGCCAGGTATCCAGTGCATGCCAAAGGCTTTGAAATATTTAATACGGAAAAGAATTGCCAGTATTTACTGTCTTATGGTCCTATCGTTAATAAAGTAGAAGAAGAGAAAGTACCTAGTAAAAAATCAGCCGCCTTAGAAGCTGCTGACCGATGGAATTTTGTGTTGTCATTTCAATATGGGAATAATCGCTTCCCATGGGATGGATTAGGATCTGAAGCGAATGTCTTGTTTGAGAAAAAAGGAGACAGTTATGCATTCCAAAAAATCATGCGTTCCTTGTCCAAGGAAAAAAGAGCTTATCAACAATTAAAAGCCTTGGGTTTGCAGATTGAGGTTGATGGTAAAGCTGTACTTTCAAGAGGGGAGGCCGTTCAATGGTTAACGTTGAATAAGGCTGCTTTAGATCAAGCTGGTTTTAGTGTTCAGTTTAAAGGTGATGGTCAAGCTCCAAGGTATTTCTTGGGTAAGCCAGAAATTAAGATTCGAATTGGTGAGAAGTTGGATTGGTTTGATATTCAGGCGATTATTTCATTTGGGGAATTCCAAATACCTTTCTTGAAGATTCGTCAATTAATCTTACAGAAAAAGAAGGAGTTTCATTTGCCTGATGGTTCCATTGCTATTATTCCAGATAATTGGTTTCACGATTACCAAGATCTATTTTATTTTTCAGAAACCAGACCAGGTGAAGATGGGGTTTATTTAAAGCGTCAGCATTTTCAATTGGTTCAAGAATGGGAAAATCAGGATTTGGTCAAAACAGCGCTGCGCAGTAAGACCATGCATGATTTGGCCTTAGAGACCAAAGATTTCCCTGTTCCCAAGCAATTTAAAGGAACCTTGCGGCCATATCAAATGGAAGGCTACCGCTGGATGCGGACACGCCAATCAGCAGGCCTAGGGGCTTGCCTAGCAGACGATATGGGTCTTGGAAAGACTGTTCAGACCTTGTGCTTGTTACAGAGCTTAAAAGAGCAAGGAGAGACCTTACCAAGTTTATTGGTGATGCCAACATCCTTGTTATATAACTGGGAGATGGAGGCTAAGAAATTTACACCCCAATTAAGGGTCTTAGTTTACAGTGGCCCTCAAAGGGAAAAGTTGCAAGCCCAATTAGGTAAAGTGGATTTGATTCTTTGCTCATTTGGTATGGTTCGTTCTGACATCGATTGGTTCGAAAAACAAGCTTTCAGTTATGTGATTTTGGATGAATCTCAAGCCATTAAAAATCCTTTGGCTAATATCACTAAAGCCGTACAAAAACTTTCGGCTAAATACCGCTTGGTCATGACAGGTACACCGTTGGAAAATTCAACGATGGACTTGTGGTCGCAAATGAATTTTGTTAATCCTGGCTTACTTGGCTCACAGCGTTATTTCAAAGATTTGTTTCAAGTGCCTATTGAAAAGAAAGCAGATTCGGATAAAAAGAAGCGTTTGTATTTCTTAATAAAACCTTACTTATTACGCAGAGAAAAACGTCAAGTTGCTGCGGATTTACCAGCTAAAATGGAATCCGTGACTTATTGTGTGATGTCGGAAGAGCAAGAGAGGCTGTATGATAAAACAAAATCCTTTTACCGCGATGTTTTGTTGAAGCAAATCAAAGATGAGGGTTTGCAAAAATCTAGATTCTCTGTTTTACAAGGTTTAACTAAGTTACGTCAATTAGCTAACCACCCATCTTTATGCGAAGAGGGTTATGAAGGCGAATCGGGTAAGATGGAAGCGGTGTTAGAAAAGTTGGAGACGGTCTTAGAGCAGCATCATAAAGTATTGATTTTTAGTCAGTTTGTTCAGCATTTAGCTTTGATTAAAAAAGCACTGGATGAAAGAAATATTGCCTATGCCTATTTGGACGGTAGCACTTCTGATAGAAAAGGGCAGGTGGAAAGTTTCCAAAAAGCAGATGGTCAGTCGGTATTTTTGATTTCCTTGAAAGCGGGTGGAGTAGGTTTAAATTTGACGGCGGCAGATTATGTGTTTTTATTAGACCCTTGGTGGAATCCAGCGGCGGAGGCGCAGGCGATCGACCGGGCACATCGTATTGGACAAGTAAAGACCGTATTTACTTATAAGTTCATATCTAAGCAGACGGTGGAGGAAAAGATTCTAGCTCTTCAACAAAGGAAATTGGACTTAGCTAATGATTTGGTTACTTCTGATGAAAGTATATTGAGAAATCTAAGCGAAGACGAAGTCTTGGACTTATTGAGTTAAAAAAATCTGGCTAGCCTTACATTAAACGATTTTAATCAAAATATTTTTGGCTACTTCATGACTAATGAATACTGGTTCTGAGTCATTGATGGACACAGAAATAGATCGATCAAAGGGATTAATTTCTTTTACCATGAGCTTGGCTCCCAAGCTTAAATGCAGTCGAGTGAGTAGTTGTAGGAATACAGCAGAATCTTTAGCTACTCCCATTAATACACAAGCTTTATTTTCCTTTAAATCGGACAGATGCATGTAGCTCAGCTCAGGGAGTATCCCCTCTTTGTTCGGAATAGGGTCACCGTGTGGGTCTGTCTTAGGAAAATCTAAGAACTCATCTAATTTATTGATAAGAGCTTCGGATTCTATGTGCTCCAACTGCTCCGCAATTTCGTGGACTTCATCCCAGTTGAAACCCATTTTATCTACTAAAAAAACTTCCCATAAACGATGTTTTCTAACTACCGATAAGGCAATTTTTTCACCTTCATCTGTCAGGCGTACACCTTGATATTTTTGATAATTCACCCAGCCTTTCTCTGCTAATTTTCTTAGCATATCGGTTACGGAGGCGGCTTTGGTTTGGGTTAATTCAGCGACAGCATTGGTGGAAATATCTTCTAAAGTCGATTCCGATAAACGATAAATAATCTTTAAATAATTTTCCTCCGCAAATGATGTTGCCATTTTTCTTTAGTTAAGCTTTATAAAAGTAAGCAAAATGAGACAGAAAATAAATTTTTAGTCTTGGCTAAAAAATATTTTTGTTTAATCGTAATTCTTGTCTATATTTGTTTGCAATAAAACCATTATTTCATGTCAAATGCTTGGCGATCAGAAGGTAAGACTCGTTCTTTAAGCGAGGTATATGGAAGTATTCCTATTCATTCAGGACCTGGCTTCTGGAAAAATTTACGCGCATTTATTGGTCCTGGTTTTATGGTGGCCGTGGGATATATGGATCCAGGTAACTGGGCTACTGATTTAGCTGGAGGTTCCCAATTCGGATATACATTATTGTCAGTTATCTTTATTTCCAGTCTTTTTGCTATTGTTTTACAGCATTTAGCTTTAAAACTGGGTGTATCTACTGGTCGGGATTTAGCTCAGGCCTGTGGAGAAGCTTTTTCAAAACCGGTAGCCATCTTTCTTTGGATACTTTGTGAATTAGCCATTGTGGCTTGTGATTTGGCTGAGGTAATTGGATCGGCACTCGCGTTGAATTTACTTTTTGACATTCCAATTCTGTATGGTATTTTGATTACTATATTGGATGTGTTCTTAATTTTATACTTCCAGCACCGTGGTTTCAGGGTGCTGGAATCAATTGTGATGTCGCTATTGGCGGTAATTTCACTGTGTTTTGGATATGAACTTTTGCTTTCTCAGCCTGATATTGGTAGTGTGGTGAAAGGCCTTGTTCCTCAAGCTTCTATTTTTCAAGATTCTAGCCAATTGTATGTTGCTATTGGTATATTGGGGGCCACAGTAATGCCTCACAATCTGTATTTACACTCAAGTATTGTTCAAACGCGAGCTTATGCTCATACCGAAGCGGATAAAACCAAAGCCGTTAAATTTGCAACTATTGATTCTACGCTTTCTTTAGGATTAGCCTTTTTCATCAATGCTGGGATTTTGATTTTGGCAGCGTCAGCATTTCATATCAATGGAATGCCACATGTGGCTGATATTCGTGATGCATATCAATTGCTGGATCCAGTTTTAGGTAGTAAATGGGCCTCTGCTCTGTTTGCTATTGCTTTACTTGCATCAGGTCAAAATGCCACATTAACGGGGACATTAGCTGGTCAAATAGTGATGGAGGGTTTTATTGATTTAAAATTGGCTCCTTGGTTACGCCGATTGATCACTCGAATGTTAGCGATTTTACCTGCCTTTTTTATCACCTGGATATGGGGAGATAGTAAAGTGGGTGAATTACTGGTATTTTCTCAGGTGATACTTTCCATGCAATTAAGTTTTGCTGTCATTCCCTTAGTTTGGTTTACCAGTGATAAGGCTAAGATGGGGAAATTCGTAAATCCAGTTTGGTTAACTACCCTTTCTTGGTTAATTAGTGCGGTAATTTTAGGCTTGAATGCCTATTTATTATTGCAAATATTTGGTCTAGCTTAACTCTGCCTGATACCACACATTATCTTCTCCTACCTGTTGATGCTGTTTCCATTTCAAGCCATATTCTGGCTCAGGAATACCTTTTCCCAAGGTAATATCTTTCTCTTGTTTCCAAACTTCGTCGACTAGGCCACTCTGAAGAAAAGCCGATAAGGTTTTAGTTCCTCCTTCAACTAAGATTGAAATGATCCCTTTTTTATCAGCAAATTTTAAAATATCCTTAATTTGGTAATGTTCACCTAGAGCTATCCAATGACATGCACCTTGCTCTGCTTCTACTTGCTTCGTGAATATCCAAGTCGGCTGCCCATCTTGTAGTACATGACTATTTTTGGGAATACGATTATGGGGGTCAAGCACCATCCGAATAGGATTATTTCCTGGCCACAATCGAACATTTAATTGAGGATTATCCTGAATGATGGTATTGACACCGACCAATATCCCTTGGTGTTGGGTACGCATTTGATGTACTAAAGTCTGGCTTTGGGGATTGGAAAAAGTATATGGCTCCCCATTTTCTTGAGCAATGAACCCATCCAAAGATGCTGCCCATTTTAAGGTGATATAGGGTCGTTTCTTCGTGTGAAAAGTAAAAAAATGGCGGTTGATTTTAGCACCTTTACTTTCTAATACTCCCTGAATGACTTGAATTCCTGCTGCTTTTAATTTCTCAATACCTTGCCCAGCTACTAGTGGATTAGGATCTAAATTACAAATGATGACTTCTTTAACTTTTGATTTTATTAGTAAATCAGCACATGGAGGGGTTTTTCCCGTATGAGAACAAGGTTCTAAACTTACATAAACACTTGAATCTACGCTATCTTCTGGATTGGCTAATGAATGAATGGCCATGACTTCGGCATGAGCTTGGCCATAGGCTTGATGCCATCCTTCACCGATGATTTGGTTATTTTTAACAATAACACAACCAACTAAGGGATTAGGAACAACATGCCCTGACCCTAATAGGGATAAATCCAGGGCACGTTGCATCCAAATCTCTTGTTTATTCATGGCCTACTAAAGAAGGGCTTTCTTCTTTTTCCCCTTGGTGTTTTAGGTTACTCGACATGTAGCTATAAATTGCTGGGATAATGTACAAGGTTAATGTAGTAGAAAATAACATACCACCAACCACGGCAATACCCATAGAAACACGACTTTGAGAACCAGATCCTAATGCAAGCGCAATTGGTAAAATACCTAAAATAGTACAAAGCGATGTCATTAAAATTGGACGGAAACGTGCTGTAGCTGCTTCTTGAACGGCCAGCATTTTGTTAGAGCCAGCTTCTTTTCGCTGATTAGCAAATTCCACTATCAAAATACCATTTTTCGTTACCAATCCGATGAGGACAATGATACCAATTTGGGAGAAGATATTTAACGTTTGACTGAAATCCCACAAAGTTAATAAGGCTCCAGCTACAGCAAGTGGTACTGTAAACAAGATGATTAATGGATCTATAAAGCTTTCAAACTGAGCAGAAAGGATTAAGTAAATCAATAGAATGGCTAATGCAAAGGCAAATAATAAAGATGAACTTGATTCTTTAAATTCCTTACTTTGACCATCATAAGCTGTAGAGAAAGATACATCTAGGGTCTCTTTAGCAATTTTGTCCATCTCATTCAAGGCTTCACCTAAGGTTACACCTTTTGCCATTTGGGCTTGTACTGTAGCTGCCACATAACGGTTATAGCGGAAAAGCTGCGGAGGAGTACTCTGTTCCGTAATTTTAACCAAATTGTCTAATTGAATTAAATCACCCCGGTTATTTTTAACATAAAGAGACTTTAAATCACTAACGTCATTACGCATTGGTCGATCAATTTGACCAATGACTTGATATTGTTTTCCATCCATGATGAAATAACCAAATCGACGACCCGATAGTCCAAGTTGAAGCGTTTGTGCAATATCTTGAATTGCAATTCCTAAATTTTGTGCCTTGGCACGATCAATTTCGATACGTAGCTCGGGTTTAGTAAATTTCAAATTGACGTCGGATGCCTCGAATTTCGGATTATCACGCACTTTCGCTAAGAACTGAGGCATGATTTTTTTCAAACTCTCAAAATTGGGAGCTTGAACCACAAAGGCAATTGGCATACCGCCACCACCACGCTGTCCAGTCGATAAGGTAGGCTCTTGAATTAAGTTCGAGCGAGCTCCTGTAAATTTCTTGATTTTAGGAGAAAGTTCATCTGCAATTTCTTGTTGAGTCCTTCTCTTTTCTGGATCACCTAATAATATACGGAAACTACCCGTGTTAGCTGCTCCATTTCCAAAAGGAGGAGAAGTGATGGCATAAATGGCATAGCGTTCTTTGGCAGGTATTGCCTCCATTAAGAATTTCGCCATTTTGTCGGTGTAGTTCAACATATAATCAAAAGTAGCTCCTTCGGGTGCTGTAGAACTAATACGTAAGGCTCCGCGGTCTTCCAATGGGGCTAATTCAGAAGGTATAGCATCATATTTGAATAAGGTATAGATGATACCGATCAAAGACACCATGACAACCCAGGCCATCCAACGAATTTTTAAGAACGATTCCAATGAACCTTGATATGCTGATGTTAACCAGACAAAGAATGGCTCAGTAACTCGGTAAAACCAAGGTTTATGGTGTCCGCCTTTCAATAATTTGGAACTCAACATTGGTGTTAAGGTCAAGGAAACAAAAGCTGAAATGATAACTGAACCAGCTACCACTATACCAAATTCACGGAACAAGCGTCCAGTAATACCTTGTAAGAAAATTACAGGAAGGAATACCGCTGCTAAGGTGATTGTGGTGGAGATTACAGCAAAATAAATCTCTTTAGATCCTTCTAAGGCTGCTTTCCACGGTGTCATTCCATCTTCAATTTTAGAATAGATATTTTCCAAAACCACAATGGCATCATCTACTACCAGACCAATGGACAATACGATACCTAATAATGTTAATACATTGACCGAGAAGCCGACCAGGTACATAAAGAAAAATACACCAATTAAGCTGACTGGAATGGCGGTTAATGGAATTAGCGTGGATCTCCAGTCGCGTAAGAATAAGAAGATGATAATTGTTACCAATAAAATGGCTGTCAAGATGGTTTCTTCTACTTCTACTAATGATTTACGTACGTATTTCGTATTGTCAAAACCTTCTTTTAATTCAACGTCTGCTGGCAAAGTTTGACGAATTTGAGGTAATTTTCTGTTGATAGCATCAACAATTTCAATTTGATTAGATCCTGGTTGAGGAATAACCGCAATAGAAATCATGGGTGTCATATCACGCTTAAAGAAAGTCTTGTCGTTTTCAGGGGACAATTCTGCAAAGCCTACATCCGAAAATTTCACGGAACGGCCATCTTGTTCTTTGATAATCAAGTTGTTGAAGTCATCCACAGTGGTCATTCTACCTTGTGTACGTACGGTTAACTCCGTATTAGCACCTTCAATACTTCCTGAAGGCAATTCGATGTTTTGTTTGCTTAAAGCCGATACGATATCAGGAGCAGTTAATCGGAATGAAGCTAAGCGCTCTGGGTCAATATGCATACGCATGGCATATTTTTTCTCTCCCCACATTTGTACTGAACTAACCCCAGGAATGGTTTGGAATTTTTCCTTCACATTTCTAGTAGCTAATTCATTCAATTCCAATAGCCCTCTGGTTTTAGAGAAGATATTGATATTATAGATTGGACTGGCATCTGCATCGGCTTTTGCAACAACAGGAGGATCCACATCTTTAGGCAATAAAGCCATGGCTCTAGACACACGGTCACGAACGTCATTTGCTGCATCTTCAATATTCACAGCTAAATCAAATTCAACGGTGATATTGGAGCGCCCATCTCTACTGGAACTAGCTAAGGTTCTTACACCAGCAATACCATTGATGGATTCTTCCAATGGTTCCGTAATTTGAGATTCAATGATGTCTGCATTGGCTCCCGTGTAGGAAGTCTGTACAGTTACGACGGGAGGGTCAACGGAAGGGAATTCACGAACACCCAAATAAGTATATCCAATAATACCAAACACGATAATCGTGATGGACATAACAATGGATAATACCGGTCGTTTAATGCTGGTTTCTGATAGAGAGGCCATAATTTGTATTATTTATGATTTGGTATTTCTGGTAAGATGTGATTAACCTCAACGCTTTGCTGGAGCTTAGTCCATACTTCATCGAAGCTTAATTTTTTTGCTGGGCCATTTTCGTGGTAAACCAGACAGGCAATATTACTTAATTGATATGCTCCGGAATAAGACATATACTTTTTAAAGTCGGCAAATTCTCCTAGCATAATTAAAGCAGGAATTTGGAAAGCATTAGCACAATGTGTTGGACCTGAATCGATTCCAATAAAAAACTGAGCGGATTTTATTAGGAATAAACTATCCTCAACACTGGTCTTGCCTACCAATGATAAGAAATTCGGATGTTGAAAATCTAATCCTTGGCTAGTACCTATTTCTACTATATTGATATCCCATTCTTGAATAGCTGCTTGTAGTAGTTTTATCCAATTTTCGTCAGTCCATTCGCGACAAGGATCATTGGAGATCCGATGGATAAGCCAATAATTTCCTTCAAAAGGAAGGCTAAACTTTTTGTTAGGTAAAAAAAGTGTTGGCTGCCCAGTCAATAATCCTAAGCCAGCTAATTGAGAAAAATTCTCCAATAAATTATGCTGGGAATAGTAATTGTGAATATTGATATTCAGTTTTGTGGCCGTTTCATTGACTAAAGGAATATGGAAATAAGGATCTTTCCGTAATTCATTTAAGTGCAAGTTGAAAAATTGATGACATGGATTCCACTTTGTTAAGAAGAAACTAAAAAGCATATTTTCTTCCGTAACTAAGCGGTAAATACCAGGATGATTTTCTAAAAGTGGTCTAAAATGACCTTGAATGATCCACACAATTTTAGCTTGTGGATATTTCTCTAATAATGCAGGAATGATAGGCTCTGAGGCGACAATATCACCAAGATGTTGAGCTAACAATACACCCACCACTGGTCTAGATGGATGTGAAATTCGTTGGAAAATAACCCAAGTACAGAGCTTTATATAGGCAATTAAACCTGCAAATAAATAACCTAATTTGCGGAATTTAAATTGCCAAAGAGCTGTACTTAGGTAAATGCTGGGCATCTTTATCTTATTGAACGACTTCTTTAATATCTACTTCTCCGTCTGGTTTAACTTGAATGATACCATTGGTAATCAATGTGTCACCGATGGATAATCCAGATAAAATCTCCACGTTTTTCTCACCACGTGTTCCTAATTCTACTTTGGTAGAAACAGCCTTACCATTCTTCACAACAAATACTTTACTTCCTTTGGACTCAGGAATAACAGCTTCTGTAGGAACCAAAATGGCAGATCCTTTCGTTTTTAAAATCAAGTTAACTTTTGCGAATGCACCTGGAACTAATACCCCACCTGGGTTTGGAGATAAAGCTCTAATCTGAAGTGTACGAGTTAAAGGGTCAATTTTGGGATCAATGGCATATACTTTACCAGCATATGTTTTTGTCTCATTCTCCGTCACAAACTCAATCGTATTGCCTTTGCGAATTTGAGAAGCATATTTAGCCGGAATAGAAAATTCTATTTTAGCTGGATTGGTATTTGTCAATGTAGCAATTTTCGTAGTAGGCGAAATATAACTACCCATACTTACGTAACGAAAACCAACGGTTCCTGAAAAAGGAGCGCGAATGGTTGTTTTTAAAATTTGAGCTTTTAAATCTTCGATATCCGCAGAGATGGTATTAACAGAGTTTACAGCAATATCATATTCTCTTTGAGAAATGGCTTCTTTTTGAAGTAATACCTTTTGACGAGCTTCATTATCTTCCGCTAATTTTTTGTTGTAGCCTAGCTTTCTTAATCTCGCCTGTAAATCATCGTCATTGATATGTAATAGAATTGTTCCTTTCTGGACTACATCTCCTTCTTTAATATTTAATTGGATAATTCTTCCAGCTATTTCAGATCGGATTTCAACTTCTTCATTTGGCAAAATACTACCAGTAGAATTGATCATGTCATCTAGTCGGGTTGATTTCACCACCATCACTACGACAGTAGTTTTACCACCTTTGCCCCCTCCAGGACCACCTTTGCTTTTCTCTTTACCTTCTTCTTTCTTTTCGGCGAAAAAAGTCTTTTTTACCTTGGGGTAAAAGGCGATGCCTAATATCAAAACGATTACTAATAGGCTGACGATTGTTTTTGTAATCTTGTTCATAAGGTCAATTCAAACGATGTTAATTATTCAAGTTAGGTAATTTTATTGGTGCATCTACCCCAGTTTATAGGTTTATCTAGTTTTTTCTTGATTTAACCAAGGTAAAATGCTTTCATTTCGTATTTGATTCATCACAAAGTGGCTTTGTGCATTTCCAATATTCTTGATACTCGCCAGTTTATGTAGGATAAAATCCCGATATTCATCCATATCAGCCACAACGATTTTAAGCAAGAAATCACTATGACCAGATACGCAGTAGCATTCTTGTACTTCCGATAAATTCATCACATCTTCTTCAAATTGCTTGAGGTATTCTGCCGCATGTTCTTTCAAGGAAATGTCGCAAAATACAGTTAATGATTTACCTAATTTATTGGGATTGATGGTGGCCTTATACCCCGTAATGACACCGTCTTTTTCCATGCGTTTAATGCGTTCATGGATAGGGGTGGGGCTCATGCCTAAGCGCTGGGCCATGTCTTTGTTGGACATGTACGCGTCTTCATGTAAAAAGGCGAGAATTTGTTTATCAATATCATCAATCTTAGACATAAGCTTAGGGGTTAGGGACTAAGGATGCTCCGACAGAAATTATTCCAGCCAAGGTATCTGTTCGCATGTCATGCGACAACAGTAAACTGTATTTGCCTTTTTTTGGAAATTTTAATTGCTTAAAAATTAAGAATTTGTGACTGTAAATATCCCCTAAGCCCTCTCCTTTGGCTTTGCCAGATTTAGGATCATACAAGATGGCTTCTGCCAAAGCTTGCTTGATTAATTTACCATCTGAACCAAGTACTTTGGGGATGAAATAAAAATTATTGAAAGGATAATCATTCGATTGTCGTAAAGCCACATACAGGCTATACGATTTATGGATGTCTTTAATTTCAAATGAATAAGCAATCTGATTTTTTTGCGACCAGCCTTGCTCTCCCATTTTGCTTGTTTGGTCAAATACCTGATCACCTTGACAAGCTAGTAGTAAGCTCAAGGAAAAAAATAACAGAAAGAATTTAAGCAGTGGGGGTCTCAGGGCCATTTCTAGGTGGTCTGGGTTTAAATTTCTTTTTGAATTTCTTTTTAAATGGTTTTGGTGTAGCCTCTCCAGCATTTTCTGCACCTTCTGGACTATTTACCACAGGAGGTTTTACTCGATTATCAGGACGGTCCGTGCTGCCTTCGGGCTTGCTTTGTGGTCTATTAGGGTTATTTCCTGGTCCTTTATTTCCTTTTTGGAAATTACCACGAGCTTTTTGATCACCATTATTTCTTCTTGGATTATCTGAACGTTGACCACTAGGTTTACCCTTGCCGTATTTTTTGTCCATTCTTTCCAAATCTGAATTTAATTCAGATAATTTAGGTTTTTCAACCTCTGGCACATCAGGATTCAGGTTTTCGAAGGAATCAGGAATGATCCCTTTTTTATTTAAATCGATAATTTCATTGACACGGTCACAAGTTACAGGAATCCAAATGGATTCTTCTCCAGCATATCCAAACCACATCATGCGTTTAAAGATGTCCGTTTTTTGTAAAATGGCATCTCCTCGCTTGGTTTTTAATCTGCCTTCAATCGTTGGGATTTCCTTCAATGCGTCCATGTAAGTCTCCAATTCATAATTGAGACAACATTTTAAGCGACCACACTGGCCACTTAATTTGACAGGATTTAATGATAAATTTTGATACCTAGCTGCCGAAGTAGTGACATTTTTGAAGTCAGTAAGCCAAGTGGAACAACACAATTCTCTTCCGCAAACACCAATTCCTCCTAGTCTTCCCGCCTCTTGTCGAAGGGAAATCTGCTTCATTTCCACTCGGATTTTAAATTCAGTAGCCAGCAATTTAATTAACTCTCGGAAATCAACTCGATCGTCTGAAGAATAATAAAATATGGCTTTAGTTCCATCAGAAAGAAACTCTACATCAGAAAGTTTCATGTTCAACTTTAAATCTCCGATGATCTGACGGGTACGATATAAGGTAGGTAAATCTCTTTCTAGTGAAATGCGATGTTTTTCTTCATCTTTATCCGTTGCAAGGCGTAAGATATCTTTGAGTTTATCATCGTCTTTAATGCCCTTTTTCAATAATTGTAAGCGCACTAATTCTCCTTGAAGAGAAACAACACCCAGCTGTACACCAGATGAAGAATCGACCATGACGGAGTCTCCTGTATGTAAGGCTAATTGATTAGGATTGCGGAAATATTCTTTTCTCCCTGCTTTGAATTTTATTTCAACCACATGAAAACGCTGAAATTGAGGGACATCCAAGTCGGATAACCAATCAAAAACGTTCATTTTATTACAAGCTCCAGTACCACAACTTCCGTTGCTTTGGCAGCCTGAAACAGCACCTTCTGCTGACGCCTTGGATCCACATGATCCAGTTGAACACGATTTACATGCCATAAGTATATATGTCAATCGGTCTCATTACGACTTGTAGCGTAATACATCGAGACCAATATCTCGTCTAAAGTTTTTACCTTCAAATTGAATGGTTTGAGCAGCCCTTTGAGACTTTTGAATCGCTCTTTCCAAGGTATTTGAAGTGCCTGTTAAGGCCATTACTCGGCCTCCCGAAGTAACAATTTGTCCGTCTTGCTCACGGGTCCCAGCATGGAATACTAGGGCTTCTTCTACTTTCTCAATGCCTGACATGATATCCCCTTTTCGGTAATCTTCAGGATAACCTCCTGCCACAACCATGGTGGTAACGGCATATTGGTTAGAAATCTGTAAACTTTCGTTTTTTAATTCCCCTCGAGCAGCAGCAAGAAGCAAAGATAAGAAATCTGATTCGATTCTTGGCAATACTACTTCTGTTTCAGGATCTCCCATACGGGCATTATATTCAATCACATAAGGTTCTCCCTCATGATTCATTAAGCCTATGAAGATGAAACCTTGATAGGGGATGTTGTCGGATTTTAATCCTTGAATCGTGGGTTCAATCACCTTTTGCTTGACCAATTCCATAAATCGTTCTGTAGCAAAGGGTACGGGAGAAACGGCTCCCATGCCTCCAGTATTCAATCCTTCATCATTTTCCCCAATACGCTTATAGTCTTTTGCCTCTGGTAAAACCACATAGTTTTCTCCATCAGTTAATACAAAAACAGACAGTTCTATACCTCTCAAAAATTGTTCAATAACCACTTTAGAACTAGCCTCGCCAAATTTGGCATCATAGATCATTTCTTTGAAAGCTTTTTCAGCTTCGGCATGACTTTGTGCAATAATTACGCCTTTTCCAGCTGCTAATCCATCCGCTTTTAATACGATGGGTAAAGATTGTGTTGCTAAATAGGCTAATCCTTCTTCTCCCGTTTCTTTCGTGAATGTTCTGGAAGCGGCAGTTGGAACTCCATGTGCATGCATGAAATTTTTAGAGAAATCTTTACTTCCTTCTAATTGAGCACCTAAAGCACCAGGCCCCACAATTCCCACATGTTGTAAATCTTCCTGAGATTCAATAAAATCCCGCACTCCTTTGACGAGGGGTTCTTCAGGACCTACAATCACTAATTCAATTTGATGGGTTCTAATAGTATCGACAATAGCTGTAAAATCAGCGTATCCAAAGGGTAAATTGATGCCTAATTGGGCTGTTCCAGGATTTCCCGGAGCAATGTATAATTGACTTAATAATGGACTTTGGGATATTTTCCAGGCAAATGCATGTTCTCGTCCTCCGGATCCCAAAAGTAATACATTCATAATATTCGTTAATTGGCTAGTTCACTTAAAAATTTAATTCGCATTAAACGCAACTCTTCCTCACTGACGTCGTCAATGTTGCAATTGTCTAATGCTTCGGTAATATTATCCGTATCCGAACTCAAGAAGTAATCGTAAATTTCTTCTTGCTTGTCAGGCTCAATGACTTGATTGATGTAATAATCTAAATTCAATTTAGTACCAGAATAACAAATGGCTTCAATCTCTTCGATTAATTCAGCCATGCTTAACTCTTTCTGATAAGCAATGTCATCTAAATCAATTTTACGATCTACTTGCTGGATGATGTAAATTTTAATTTTAGACTTATTGACAGTAGATTTAACAACAACTTCACGGGCCGTTTCAATCTCATTTTCATCTACGTAACGATTGATTACATCCAAGAAAGGTTTTCCAAACTTGATTACTTTACCCATTCCGACTCCATTTATCTGAGCCATTTCTTCTTGGGTACTTGGATAAGTAGTCGCCATCTCTTCTAAAGATGGATCTTGGAAAATAACATAAGGAGGAAGGTTTTTCTCCTTGGCTAATTTCTTACGCAGGTTTTTTAATAATTCAAATAAAGCATCGTCGTAGGCTTTGGCCCCAACTCCCGCATTCATTTCATCATTTTCATCAGGCTCAGCTTCTTTCTCATAATCATGATCTCTTGAGAAAGTTACGGGGTAAGAATCTTGAATAAAGTTGAGACCTTTTTCACTTAATTTCAGGACGCCATAGTTTTCAATATCCTTGACCAAATACCCGTGAATGGTAATTTGTTTGATGAATGAAATCCATGGAGACTTCTCATCTTCAGTATGATTGTCCTTCTGAGACTTCTTTTTTAGTTTCGGTTTTTTAGGAGTTGGATTATCCTCATCTTCATCCTCATTATCATCGTCATCATCATCATCGTCCACGGCTTGAGTATTCCAAGAAACCGTTTTACCTGCCCCAAATACAGGTAATTTGTCATGATCGTAACTTTGAACGTACTGATTCACTTTGCCTTCCAACACATCAGCAATGTGTTCGGCATCAAATTTTTCTTCTGTTTCTTGAATGGCTTGTAAGACTAAAACAACTTCTCTTTCGGCCTTAAAGGTTGGAGTTGGATGAAGGCAGTTGTCGCAAAAGCCACAATTCTCCGCCATGTATTCTCCAAAATAATTGAGTAATTGTTTTCTTCGACAAACACCCAAATTGGCATAATACACCATTTCTGCCAACAATAATTTGGCATTTTCCTTTTCAGAAACGGCTTTATCTTTATTGAACTTATCTAGTTTTAAGATGTCGTCGTATGTGTAAAACAAGATACAAGTACCATCTAAACTATCTCTACCAGCTCTACCTGTTTCTTGATAATATCCTTCTAAAGATTTAGGAGCATCATAATGTATCACAAAACGCACATCGGGTTTATCGATGCCCATACCAAAAGCAATAGTTGCCACCATTACTTCTACTTCTTCGTTTAGAAAAGACTCTTGATTGGCCATTCTAATGGCAGGATCTAATCCGGCATGGTAGGGAAGGGCTTTGATGCCATTGACATGTAATAGATCTGCAATTTCCTCTACTCGTTTTCTACTTAAGCAGTAAATAATACCAGCTTTTCCCGAATGACTTTTGATGTAACGGATCAGTTGTTTATCAATATCCTTTTTGGAACGAATTTCATAGTAAAGGTTCTTTCTATTGAAAGAAGATTTAAACACCTTGGCGTCTTCTAAATTCAATGTTTTTTGAATGTCGAGTTGCACTTTTGGTGTAGCAGTGGCCGTCAAAGCAATAATCGGTAGTTTTTCATCTACTGATTCAATGATGGCACGAATTTTTCTATATTCTGGTCTGAAGTCGTGTCCCCATTCTGAAATACAATGGGCTTCATCAATGGCCACAAAGGAGATATTGGCTTGTTGTAAAAAATTGAGATTCTCCTGTTTATTTAGGGATTCAGGAGCAATGTATAATAATTTTACATCACCACTTAAGACCTCATTTTTAACCCGGTTCATTTCTGATCGGGTGAGGGATGAATTTAAAAATTGGGCATTGACGCCAAATGCAATCATTTGATCCACTTGGTTTTTCATCAAGGCAATTAAAGGTGAAATAACAATGGCTGTTCCAGGCATCACAATCGCCGGAAGTTGGTAGCAAAGAGATTTCCCTGCTCCAGTAGGCATGAGCACAAAGCTATTATTCCCTTGAAGCGTATTTTGGATGATAGCTTCCTGTTCTCCACGAAATTGGCTAAATCCAAAGGTCTTCTTGAGATGCTCCTTTAACGTATCGTTGGAAATTTGAATGGGCATAATTTTAGGAACTACTGGTATGTTTCACAATGTAGCAGAATTATTCGTACATAGTTAATTAACTTTGTGTTCTCAAATTCTACTAAAATTGAAATTAAACAAAAATATTCAATCCACAGCAAAAAAAGTTTTAACCCAAGAAGCAGAAGCTATTTTACAAGTTAGCGCTGCTATAAATTCTGAATTTGAAGCTTGTGTGGAACATTTATTGGCAAGTCCTGGAAGAATTGTCTTCACTGGCATAGGCAAATCAGCTTTAATAGCTCAGAAAATTGTGGCTACCCTCAATTCCACAGGAAGTCCAGCTTTGTTCATGCATGCAGCTGATGCTATCCATGGAGATTTGGGGATGATACAACGTGGAGATTCGGTTATTTGTATATCTAAATCAGGAGATACGCCAGAAATCAAGGTTTTAGTGCCCCTAATTAAGAGATTGGGAGTTTCTCTCATTGCGATGGTTTCCAATAAACAATCATATTTAGCACTGCAATCTGATTTTGTACTCCACGCTCAAGCGGATGAAGAAGCGGATTTGTTGAATTTAGCACCTACCACATCTACCACAGTAGCCCTAGCTTTGGGAGATGCCTTGGCTGTATGTTTGTTGGAATGCAAAGGTTTTACTTCTCAAGATTTTGCCAAGTATCACCCTGGTGGGGCTTTGGGTAAACGTTTGTATTTAAAAGTAGCGGATATTTATCCACAGCACGAGTTTCCATGTATTTTACCTCAAGCCAGTATCCAAGATGCAATTCATGAAATTAGTTCCAAGAGATTAGGAGCCACTACCGTGATGAACGAAAAGCAGGAATTGTTGGGAATCATTACTGATGGAGATGTTCGTCGGATGCTAGAAAAACAACAAGACTGGGCGAATATCCAGATCGTTCAAATGATGAATTCCAACCCCAAAACCATTTCATCGGAAGCATTTGCAACAGAGGCTTTGGCCATCATGCAAGAAAAAAATATCACACAGTTGGTTGTTCTTGAAAATGAAAAGGCCGTGGGATTTATTCATCTCCACGACCTTCTACGTGAGGGAATCGTATAATATTAGCGCATCCGATTGGATGATTGAACTAACATTTCATCTTTACGAATCAAACGATTAGCGATCATATTAGCTAATAGGGCTACAATTAGGGCATAAAATCCTAGGTCATAAGCTCCTTGCATTTCTGGGTTAAACAATGGAATCGTTTTTTTATAAATAGTATAAAAACTATATCCCATGGTGGCCGCAATTAACATGGAATTCACTAATCCCAATGCCATTTGGCGCATTCTGTTTTTGAATTGGAACAAAATATAGGCTGTCAATGCTACCGAAATCAATAGCAAAACCAGCGGAATGTAATTGGCTTCTACCTGCGCTTTTCCTTGGATTTGAGAAGTCCATTCTGAGATAAACACTTGTGCCGTTTCACCAGACATGCCAGTTTTAGTCCATAATGGCCAGCCCGCGATGACTAAAATTTCGGCAATTAGGACAATGAGTAAGAAAATAGATTGGGGTCTTTGAATCATGTTATTTCAATTTTCTGCGAAATTACGCATTTTCTTGAAAAAGCTTGGCGGCAATTTTGGCAGAAGATAAGCAAAGTGGGATTCCGCCACCTGGGTGTACACTTCCTCCAATCCAATACAGGTTTTTGATAGCACTTCGGTAATTTGGGTGACGCAAAAAGGCAGCAAAACGATTGTTGGAAGCATTGCCATACAGAGCGCCACCTGAGGATGATGTTCTTTCTTCAATTCTTCTCGGATCTAAATAATCTTCAACCACGATGTAGGAGCTAATATCTTCACCCAAAGCCCGACTGATTTTTTGAATGATTCTTTCTCGAGTTAGTCGCAATAATTCATCCCAATTTTGACCTTCATTGGCAGGGGCATTGATTAAAATAAACCAATTTTCTCCACCTAAGGGAGCATCTTCAGGGGCAACTTTACTAGAGATATGGAGATATACGGTGGGGTCATCCGATAAGGTTTTGTCGGTAAATAGGGCCTTAAATTCTGCTTGATACTGTTCTGAGAAGAAAATGTTATGTACCCCTAATTCAGCCCATTGTTTGCTCATTCCCCAATAAAAGATTATCCCTGAGCTTGATTTTTCTTGTTGAAGGAGTCTTTTTGGTTGAATTTGATCTAGCAATAATTGTTGATAGGATGGTCGGATATCCATATTACTTGCTAGTATATCAAATGGATATTCTCCTTGAGCTGTTTCTAGGCCAACTGCTTGTTTATTTTCACAAAGTATTCGGTTGACTTTTTCATTAAAATGAAATTGCACGCCTAAATCAGTGGCTAGTTGATACATAGATTGGGTAATAGCAATCATGCCTCCACGTGGAAAAAAAGCGCCAATGTTGTATTCCAAATGAGGAATGATGGATAAAGTAGCGGGAGTTTGGTAGGGATCTGATCCATTGTAAGTGGCATAGCGATCGAATAATTGAACCGTTTTAGCATTCTTAAATCGATTTTTGTGCGCATGGTGCATGGTAGAAAACATGCCCAACTGCGGGATGTTCAGATAACCATTCCAGGCTTTTTTGCTTAGCCAAGTGCTAGCTTGATGTAAGGAATTCTCTAGAAAGAGCTCTGAAATGATTTGGTATTTTTCTTGTAAACCCAAGATGAAATCGAGAATATTTTTCTCATTTTCTCCCAAATTCTTAGCTATTTCATGTGCTGTATCCGCAGCATTTTGTAAGGTTACAAGGCGAGTGTGATCTTCCCAAAAATAGCGGCAAACCTCAGGTAATCGCTGATAATCAAAATAGTCTCTCGGGTTTTTATTTGCCAACGTAAATAGCTCATCCACTAAATGTGGAAGGGTAAATAGCGATGGACCAGCATCAAAGCGGAAGCCATTGATTTGAAATTCGGATAATTTGCCGCCTGGAAAAGAGTTAGCTTCAAATACCTGAACTTGATGTCCTAAACAAGCCATGCGGATTGCAAATGCTAATCCTCCAACACCTGATCCAACAACCCCAACTTGTTTCATAGTCATGATATTTCTCAATTGGGTCTAACTTATTAAAAGGACAAAATGTTTAAAACAGATATTTTCCGTAATTTTGCACAAATTTTTTTAATCTGAGAATAAACTATGCTACGCACTCATACGAATGGCGAATTACGATTGGATCATGTAGGGCAAGAAGTTACCTTATGTGGTTGGATACAGCGGACAAGAGATAAAGGGGGAATGATTTGGGTTGATTTACGTGATCGTTATGGCATTACTCAGTTGATGTTAGAGGAGGGGAAATCGAGTTCTGAGGCACTTGCAATGGCACGTAATTTGGGTAGAGAATTTGTCGTGGAGGCAAAAGGAGTAGTTGTAGAGCGACTAGCTAAGAATGATAAGTTAGCCACTGGAGATATTGAGATCAAGGTAAGTGAAATAAAAGTCCTTAATCCTGCTAAATTACCTCCATTCTTGATTGAAGACGAAACGGATGGAGGAGAAGATGTGCGCATGAAATATCGCTACCTTGACCTTCGCCGTACACCTATTCGTGAAAGTTTACGCTTACGTCATACTGTAGCTAAAGAAGTGCGTCGTTATTTGGATGATGCTGATTTCATTGAAGTAGAAACACCCGTTTTGATTAAATCCACTCCAGAAGGAGCTCGTGATTTTGTCGTTCCATCACGCATGAATCCGGGGGAATTTTATGCTTTACCACAATCTCCACAAACCTTTAAGCAATTGTTGATGGTTTCAGGTTTTGACCGTTACTATCAATTGGTGAAGTGTTTTAGAGATGAGGATTTACGTGCAGATAGACAACCTGAGTTTACACAGATCGACTGTGAAATGTCTTTCGTGGAGCAAGAAGATATCCTGAATATGTTTGAAGGTTTGATCCGTCATTTGTTTTTACAAGTGAAAGGATTGGATATAGGTGAAGTATCTCGAATGACTTATGCAGATGCCATGAAATATTATGGTTCTGATAAGCCTGATATTCGTTTTGATATGCATTTTGTGGAATTGAAAGGGGAAGAAAATGATCTGACTTCAGGCAAAGATTTTCAAGTATTTGATGCTGCTTCTCATGTCATTGGTATCTGTGTGAAAGGTGCTGCCGAATATACCCGCAAGCAAGTCGATGAGTTGACTGATTTTGTTCGTCGTCCACAAATTGGGGCCAAAGGATTAATCTATGTACGTCATCAAGCTGATGGATTGAAGTCATCCGTTGATAAATTTTATGGGGAAGCAGATTTGAAAAAATGGTCTGAGGCCTTTCAATCCGAAGCAGGAGATTTGATCCTAATTTTAAGTGGAGAAGGGGATAAGGTGCGTAAGCAATTGAATGAATTGAGATTAGAAATGGGTACTCGCATGGGATTGCGTGACCCGAATAATTATAAAGTACATTGGGTAGTTGATTTTCCTTTATTGGAATACAGTGAAGAAGAAAATCGTTGGTTTGCGATGCACCATCCATTTACAAGTCCTAAGCCGGAAGATATTCCTTTGATGTTGGCGGGAGATTTGGGTAAGGTAAGAGCTAATGCCTATGATTTAGTAGTGAATGGCGTAGAAGTGGGAGGAGGATCAATTCGTATCTTCCAAAAAGAACTTCAATCAACTATGTTTGAAGTCTTAGGATTTACAGAGGAAGAAGCAAAAGCCCAATTTGGCTTTTTACTGGATGCATTTGAGTATGGAGCACCTCCTCATGGTGGTTTAGCCTTTGGTTTTGACCGCCTATGTTCTTTGTTTGGAGGTTCAGAATCGATACGCGATTATATTGCATTCCCTAAAAATAATGCAGGTAGGGATGTGATGATTGACTCACCATCACCCCTTGCCCCTGCACAATTAAAGGAACTAAAAATTAAGACGGATTTATAATTCTTCTTCGAAATTGAAAGAGAACACAGAACTTTGCCATTCATTTGGATTTATGTTCAATATCTCTTTAATCTCACCATGATGCATATCGAATACCCATCCATGTAGGTATGGGTATTCGAATTTTTTCCATGATTTTTGTACAATGGTTGTCTTCGCTAAGTTGAGCACTTGTTCCTTAACGTTCAATTCAACCAATCGATCAAATTGCTCTTTTTCACTTGGGAGTTCTTTAATTTCATTGAAATTCTTTTCGTAAACCTCCTTGATGTTTCTCAACCATTTGTTGATCAAACCAAAATCTTTATTGGTCATGGCTGCACGTACACCCCCGCAATTGTAATGTCCGCAAACAATCACGTGCTTTACTTGTAAAACTTCCACCGCATATTGTAATACGGAAAGTAAATTCATGTCAGTATGTACCACCATATTGGCCACATTTCTATGGACAAAAATGTCGCCTGGGTTAGAATTGGTTATATCTTCTGCTGGAACCCGACTGTCAGCACAACCAATCCAAAGAAAAAGAGGTTTTTGATCTTTGGAAAGATTGTCAAAATAATGCTCATCTACGGCTAATTTATCAGAGGCCCAAGCTTTATTACTTAATAGGAGTTTTTTATATTCTTTCATGTTTATTTCTTTTTGATTTCAGCTTCTATGCCTCTTTCGTGAGCGGTATTAATAAATTCTTGAATTAATAATTGAATATCATGGTCTATAAAATGAACTTTCGTTGTGTCAATATACACATCTGAGCCAGAAGGGATTTTGCGAAAAGTTTCTTTTAAAGCCATTTTATGTAAAAAGGTGACGTCTTTTTGGAATTTAATCAAAATCTCATTTCCATTACTGAAAATAGAAAAAACGGAGGAGTAATTGGTCACAATAACGAAACCAATTCCTACAATGGTTCCTATAAAAATACCCCAAAGTAGGTCAACCATAACAACCACCACAATGGTGATAATAAATGGAATCCATTGTTTCCAACCTTCCGAAATTACTTTTTTGAACTGGGAAGGATGTGCTAATTTATATCCTGTGTATAAAAGTATGCTCGCTAAGCAGGCCAAGGGAATTTTGTTCAAATATTGGGGCAGTAATAAGACCGCTAATAACAAGAGAATTCCATGAAAAAATCCTGACATTTTACTCTTCCCTCCTGCGTATACGTTGGTAGAAGAACGAACAATCACTGAAGTGATAGGTAAGCCACCTAAAAAGCCAGAAAAAATATTACCTACTCCTTGGGCGACTAATTCTCGATCAGCAGAAGAAATTCTTTTAGCTGGATCCAATGAGTCTGTAGCTTCTAAAGAAAGCAAAGACTCTAAACTGGCTACCAATGCTAAAGTAATGGCTAGGCTATATACTTTGGGATTGCTGAGTAGCGCCCAATCAGGGAAAACCATGGCTTGACCTATTTCAGCTAAGCTCGAAAAAAGAGGTAATCCAACCATATGTTCTTTCGAGTTTCCTAAATACCATTCAGGTATCCACATGCCATAAGCCGTGTTGATTAAGATTCCCAATAAGACTACAAATAAGGAAGCGGGAAGCTGAGAAAGTAGGGGTACTTTTTTACTAAGGGGTGTCCACGAAAACAGTAGAAGTAAGCCTCCTAAAGCAATGATTAATGCCCCAGGATTAATGGATAAAAGTGAGCCAATTAATTCACTGAAGGTATTTTGGCCATCTGCACTTTGGTTAAATTCAAACTCTCCGATGAAGTCTAAATCATCACCAATGGCATGAGGGATTTGTTTTAGGATGATCACGATACCTATGGCCACCAACATTCCTCGAATAACCGATGAAGGGAAAAAACTTCCTAATTTTCCCATTTTAGCTAAGCCTAGTATGACTTGAATGATTCCTGCTAAAATAACAATGACTAAAAAACCGGCAAATGACCCTATATCTAAAATAGCATTGGCTACAATGATGGTTAGACCTGCCGCAGGTCCACTAACTGATAATTGAGAACCGGAGGCCCATGAAACGATGGTACCACCAATGATACCGGCAATTAATCCGGCAAGTAGAGGAGCACCCGAAGCCAAAGCTATACCTAGGCATAAGGGCAATGCGACCAGAAAGACCGCAATTCCTGATTTCCAATCCCCCTGCGCGAAGGATTGAATATAATTCTTGAATGACATATAAATGTGGTTTGATTAAAATCTACAATAAATTGAAATGGAGATTAACCACGCATGTCTGGAGGAGGGGAAAAGCTTTGTAAATGGGGATGTGTTAGCCTAAAGGGCTGAAATACATGAGTATCCTGAATAGATTCAGCATAAAATATAAATTGTAAATCTTCGTGTTTAGTAAAAACAGACAAGGCATGTTGAGTGTTACCTTCCTCTTCTTCTTCCTCTTCCTCGCAAAGCTCCACCCAGGGAGCCATGAACATTTTAGATTCTAAGTTGTCCGTCTTAATTGTTGTTTTTGAAACAGGTATGGTGGAGGCAGCCGTGATGGAATTAAGCTGCGAATACACCGTAGCTACCATCAAAAAGGCAAAGGCCAATAAAGAAAAACCTAGTTGTTTCATCAGTCAAATTTCTGGGTACTCTGAAAGATAATTTTAGCTTGATTATCTCTCTCTTGCACTAGAACTGGCACAAAGGTATCAAATTTATCCTTTCCATAACGCCATTCTTTTTTTAATCTTCCTCCACTTCCTTTTTCATGATACTCTCTCCATCGACCTACCTTAACACTATCATCCAGTTTACCCTCCTCCTTAAGTAGTCCATTCGGATAGAAAGATAAAAACTGTCCTACTATTTTGCCATAAACCTTTGGGACAACTTCTTTGATCTTTTTCTGTTCTTTATCATAATAGGAAATAATGGACTCCGCAGGGAAACCCTTTTTGTAATATTGTTTGTTTTCAAGTTCAAATTCTTGACCATAATTTTCCCATCTACCATCTTTGACCCCCATGTAAAAATGACCTTCTTCTACTAGATTTTCATGAACAAATTTTCGATAGGGACCATGGCAAATTTGGGCGTTTTTGCTGTCTTTGATGGGCGAATTAACAACCCTTGATTGAGCAGGGTCATACCACCAAATTTCTTGACTATATGGGCTTACAGCTTCATCTTCAATGTATTTTACCACATTGAGTTCTTCAACTGTTGCTCTATTTCCACTACCATATGTTCCAATTCGGCGTTCTGTTTTGACACCCTCGTATTCGTCTTTGATTTCTGCTTTTTTCTTTTTCGGGCTATTTTTTGATTTAGAACCGATGTTTTGAATCCCTAATTCAGATAAAATGGCCTTACTTTCTTTTTTCCAGTTAGCACTTTCATCTTTTCCTTTTCCCACTGCATCAGAGATACTTTGTAGGGTTCCTTTATCTCTTTTAGTACTATCAATAGGGGGCTTTTTACTGGTTTGCAAGGCGCTATTTTGTGCCAGACCTGGAATATATCCGAGTAGCAATAAACTTAAACCAAGAAATAAGTTCGATTTAATCATGTGAAATGGAACGATAGCACGGCAAAAATATTTCGCAAATTAAGAATTTAAATAATTAGAACCTGCTTTTATGTATTTTTGCACTCTTAAACCGCATTCATTAAGTAAAAATTGAATTCATTGGAAAAAGAAGCTAAAATATACGTCGCTGGACATCGAGGAATGGTGGGTTCATCCATCGTTAGGCAGTTACTTTCACAAGGGTATGCCAACTTAATTCTGCGAACTTCCGCCGAGTTAGATTTAAGAAATCAAGCAGCAGTAGATGCATTTTTTGCATTAGAAAAACCCGATTATGTATTTTTGGCTGCAGCAAAAGTAGGAGGAATTGTTGCTAACAACACCTACCGTGCGGATTTCTTGTATGAGAATTTAGCGATTCAAAATCATGTGATTCATGCTTCATTTGTTAATCAGGTTAAGAAGTTAATGTTTTTAGGTTCTTCTTGTATTTATCCCAAATTGGCTCCACAGCCTTTGAAAGAATCGTATCTATTGAGTGGATTCCTTGAACCAACAAATGAGCCTTATGCGATTGCCAAAATAGCGGGGATTAAGATGTGTGAGGCATATCGAGCTCAATACGGTTGTCAGTTTATATCTGTCATGCCCACTAATTTGTATGGGATGAATGATAATTATGACCTAGAGAATTCCCATGTATTGCCGGCTATGATTCGTAAATTTCATGAAGCTAAAATTCGTGGAGATCATTCAATTACACTTTGGGGGACAGGTTCTCCACAAAGAGAATTTTTGTATGCAGATGATCTTGCTGAGGCCTGTTTGTACCTCATGGAAAACTATAATGAATCTGAATTTATCAATATTGGTACGGGTGAGGATGTCAGTATTTTGGAATTAGCTGAAATGGTTAAAGAGGCTACGGGCTTTGAAGGAAGTATTCAATGGGATTCCTCTAGACCAGATGGTACGCCTAGAAAACTGATGGATGTGTCAAGATTGCATGAGCTAGGATGGAAGCATAAAGTGGAGCTAGAAGATGGTATTCAATTAGCTTATCAAGATTTTTTACAGAACCCTAACTCGAGGAAATAGGCAGGATGCAAGTGAAGGAGTGGTTTAGTACCTGGTTTGATTCCCCATATTATCATATTTTGTATGCCCAACGTGATGAAGTTGAGGCGGCTACGTTCATTCGTTCCTTACAGACAAAATTAAAGCTACAAGCAGGTGCCCATGTCTTAGATGTGGCCTGTGGTAAAGGAAGGCATGCCATCACGTTGCATGAATTAGAATTAGATGTCAAAGCATTTGACCTCTCTCCTTCTAATATTGAACAAGCACAAGCCTTTTCAACGGATAAATTGGCATTTTTTGTCCATGATTTAAGGATTGCTTTACCGGCACATTTTCAGTTTGACGCTATTTTTAATTTTTTCACCAGTTTTGGATATTTTGATTCACAAGAAGAAAACCAACAAGCTTTTCAAGTACTAAGTGAGGTTCTGAAACCACAGGGCATTTTTGTCATGGATTTTTTTAACCCTAGCTACGTCATTGCTCATCTGATTGAAGAAGAAAGCTTAGTGAGAGAAGGGATTACATTTCGAATCAGACGTTGGGAATCGAATGGCTATTTATTTAAATCCATTGATTTTGAAGACCATGGCGAGACATATCATTTTGAAGAACGAGTTGAATTAATATCGAAGAATGACTTCATTGCTTATGCGGCAAAAGCAGGTTTACATTTGGTGGATTTGCTTGGAGATTATAAATTAGGTTCTTTTGATGAAAAGAACTCGACCCGCATGATTTTTGTCTGGGTGAAAAAATAAGCCCCATGGATTTTTTTAACGCACTTTGGACGACAGAGATGCCTGATGGGCATTTTGAAACCCAGCTTCAGTCTTTACCTTTTTCTACTTTAGTTCCCAACAGGGTCCTAATTCAAGTAAGCTATTCCTCGCTTAACTATAAAGATGCCCTTTCTGCTAATGGACATAAAGGCATCACCCGAGATTTTCCGCATATTCCAGGTATCGATGCCGTGGGCAAAGTCTTTCAAGATCCCAGCAAAACATTTGCTATAGGACAAGAAGTGATTGTCACAGGATTTGATTTGGGCATGAATACACATGGAGGATTAGCTGAATATATTTCGGTACCTGTGCAATGGATCATTGCTCTTCCTCACGGCATGTCGTGTCTCAAAGCCATGCAATGGGGTACGGCAGGATTAACTGCCGGTATGGCTTTGGCGGCTTTATGGCACCATGGAATTAGGCCCAATCAGGGTGAAATTGTAGTGACAGGAGCAACAGGTGGCGTAGGTTTAGTGTCCATTTTATTGTTAAAACATATAGGTTTTCAAGTGACGGCAATCACAGGGAAAGTGGACCATTATGCATTTTTGAAACAATTGGGAGTTGATCGAATCATTGATCGGGAGGAATTTTTATCAGAAAAACCTCGAGCCCTTTATCCCATGCAATTTGCAGGAGCCATTGATGTGCTAGGAGGGGACGTACTAACGAAGATTATTAAAAGTCTGCATTTTGGAGGAGCTGTTTCGGCATGTGGTATGGCTTCCAGCGTCGAACTACCTTTGCAGATATATCCATTTATTTTACGTGGGGCTAATTTGTTTGGAATATATTCAGCTGATTCCCCTTTAGAAAAGAAACAAGAAATTTGGGATAAATTAGCCACAGCTTGGAATATTCCATTGGATCAAATTTCTCGCATAATTACATTAGCAGAAGCCCCAACATATTTAGCTATGATTCGAGAGGGTAATCATACAGGTAGGACTATTGTTCAAATCCAGTCCTAATATTTTATGAATTTCACAGGTGATTGGCTTGGGTAATCTGCCATTCTCAATACATAGGACCCCGAGGGTAAGCTTCTAACATCCATGCTAATACTGCTATCAGAAATAGAAGAAGTACTGATGGTCTTTTCTAAGACTTTCTTTCCTTGTAAATCCCAAATTTCAATATGGTATTCATCCAGCATAGACTGATCGGGTAATCCTAATTGAAGAAACTCTCTTGCAGGGTTTGGGAACAATGTTAGTTGTTGGTAAGGATTCTCCTTCTTCGTTGCTAATATGACCACATTGATGTAGTCAGACACAGCTAAACAGCCATTCGTATCCGTAACTTTTACTTGATATGCGCCTGATTGAATAGGAATGTAACTAGCTTGATTAGCTCCGGTAATTGCTGTGATTCCAAAGTACCATTGGTAAGCGTTGGCATTACTAGGCGCCTTTAAAATACCCGTGCTATAACTGACAGCAGGAGTGGGAATGGTTCCTACATTAATCGTTAGTGCTTGTGTTGTAACAGGACAAGACCCTGCGTAACTGGCTACCATTTCAAATTTACCTTTTGTAGTTGCTTTGTAGCTTAAACTTGTTGCGCCTGTTATCGCTTTCCCATTTAAATACCATTGAATGACAGTGTTTTCAGATGCGTTGCCTTGAATGGATACAGTAGCACCCTGACAAACCGTTAAATCCCCAACCGGGCTAATGGATGCAATGGGCGTATCTTTTATACTAATATTGGCATTAGCTCTAGGACTTGGACATCCTAAAGATTTAAATTTCATATCATAGAAATAGTAAAAACCTTGTAAGTAAATTTCTTTTGAAAAAGCCCCGGGAATATTTAAAATATTAGGGATACTATATGGGTAACCAATATTGTCTGGTAAATTTATGGTATCTGATTTACTTCGGTTACTTCGATATATCGAGGCACCATCTAAGCAGGTCTGACTAAGGTAATAGGTGCCAGCAATTGGTATTTGCAAATTAAGATTGACGACTAGCCCTTCATCTTTTTTGTCATCTACTAGTTGGCCTGTGCTACCTCCACTACTAAGAGTTCTACTTGCTTTGACTGTTTTTGTTACAGAAGATACGATATTTCCAGTTTCTTTATTGATTACATCAAAGGTGATTCTTCCAGCTGTACCAACATAAATTCGGGCACTTTCCAAGATGATGGGCACTTTTGCTTCTACAATTACAGTTGGCCCAAAGGAACCATAATAGGTTCCTCCTCCAAATTCAGATTTTGTTTTTGGACCTATTCCGCCACTAAAATCATTGTAAGAAGCGGAGTATTTACTATTACTGGGTACTTTAATATTTAAACCTGAACCTACTAAAGCATTATCACTATTATACCAAAGAGGTGTACCTGAAGTAGCCGTTAAGGTCAACTCCGATAGTCCAGAACATTGTATTCCGCTTACAATAGGGGCACTTGGATTTTCAATTGTTTTAACGAGAGAATAAGTATTGTTTAATGTATTTTGATCCGTGCTCAATAGCGTCGTAAGTTCAAAGGTATAAGCTTGCCCAGCTAGCAAATTAAAGTTTCCACTTACCGTTTCTTCGGTCTCTTTACCTGATATAATTTCAGCAATAGTGCCTGAATATTTTCCAACCTGAATGCCATTTTGTAGAATTTTCAACTCATATGGTACGTTCACTTGATCTTTCAGACCTTGATTTTTTACAAGGATGTTGAGGCTACTGCTTGTTGATGTGGCACAATAGCTGCCTGTTGGTGAACTAATTGATAAGGCACTTATATCATTGGATGCATTCGTGGTTAAAATGACATATTCTTCTATTTCACCACTACTAATGCTCCCACAAGACGCAGCTAAACTAGCATTGTTTCCTAATTCAGTAACAACCCTCATGCGATAATATTGTCCAGTTTCAGTAACTGGAAAATTCGATGCATTACCTGAAAATGTGCCAGCAGTAAGAATGCCGCTATCCAAAATCATTTCACCCGAATCATCAAAGTCTCCATCTTGATTCCAATCCACGAATACTTTAGTTTGCTTGGATTGAGCAGAACCATAAGTTAGGTCAATGGGTATTTTTGAGCCAATTTCTACCGGAATGGCATTTTGGGTGAAATCTTGACTTGTGGAAACACTGTTACTGTAGCTTCCTAAGGCGAATTTCGTTAAGATATTACTTTTATTTTGAGCCGAAATAGCGCAATAAGCTTTGCCTCCCATTCCTGAAATTAATAATGCGTAATCCTGCTTGGAATTTTTTAAAGTGCCTTTGTGAGATACCGTTAGACTATAACTTTTACCTGGCACTACGTTCTTGACTAAAATTTGTTCAATATTATCACGAATATTATCACCTGCGACAGCCGCTTTTGCTGGATTGTCTGGATCCAATATAAAGGGCAATAATTGGCCATCTTCAGACTGCAAGCGAATATCCAAATCATTCATTAACATGGGAATGCGGGAATTTACACTGGAAGGAATAATGGGCAATACTTTTCCATTACTACCTTCATATGCAGGGTCTGTCCAAGCAATAGTTACGTGCAATTGACCTTTACCTGAGGCAATTAAATCCATTTTTTTAGAGCCTCCATTTTGTAAAGTCTCTTCGGAAATAGAATAAGATTTATCTTTATTTTGCAGCATTTTCCCCGCTTTTTCCATATCCAATAATCCCCAACCGCTGGTGTAATCTGGGCCAGCCTGACCTACGTCAAATGCCGTATGAGTAACCAAGCCTCTAAGCGTAGAGGCCCACATGAATTTTTTATTTAGTTGCAAGTTTAGTTGTTGCAATAAAAATAGGGAACCAGATACTTGAGGAGTTGCCATCGAAGTGCCACTCATACGTTCATAATCGGTGTTACTTAGGTATCCCGTTGAAAATAAATCTTTCCCTATTCCAATGATTTCGGGTTTTATACGGCCATCGTCGGTAGGCCCGCGACTAGAAAAGCTGGTGATGGCAACATCTGTCGGTTTAACAGGAGGAGATGCCAGCGGCTCTGCTGCACCCACAGAAAGTAAATTTTTTGCAGTTGCAGGGCTAGCTACCGTATTAAATCCTGTATTGGTCGCTCTGACAACATTAGAAGAATCTTTGGTATTGCCAATTAGGTAATATTGACCTGCAGTAGGGCCATTCTCATCCGCGCTATTTCCAGCGGCGGCCACCATTAAATAATAGGGGGAATTATAAGCTATCTTATCTTTCGCCTGCGCATCGTCATCATAAAAACCGAATACATAATCTTCAGACACACTCATTTTATCATCTCCATACCATCGGTATTTGTTCACATCGGAATCGTAACTCCAACCCGCAATAGCTCCATAAGAGTGATTGCTAACAAGAAGATTAGGAGATGCCGCACTAATTTTGGAGTCATCATTTTGGAAGTCCCATGATTTTAAGGTGGCTTCAAATGCCATTCCCCGGGCCTCTGGATTAAATATTCCAGAAGCAATCATGGTTCCCCCCACGTGGGTGGAATGCTCCCCATAGGTGACGGTTTTTTCTTGAGGTAATATCCTGCCCGTTAATTCTTGATGAGTAACTCGAACAGTTTGTTCATCCCAAACAGCCAATTTCCCGTATAAACTATCTGATTTTCCTGTCAGGTTTATGCCTAATGAACCTCCTGAATAAAACTGATTTGTTTTTGTGGCAATAGATGCGGCTCTATTGGAGAAAACACTTTTGTATATTGGCCTACCGTTTGGATTTATACTTTGGAGATAAATGGATAGATTCCCAATTTTAGCAGAAGTAGCTATTCCCTTTTCTGCAGCTAGTTTTTGAATTTTGAGATATAAACTATCCTTTTGATTACTAAATTGTTCAGCAAAATTTAATATGGCCTTTCTTCTTTCTATAGGATATAATTCTCCTTGCCCCAGATTAGAATGAGATGTTAAAAAAAATAGAACAATCGCCGAAAAAAACTTGATTAAAGGTGTAGTTTTCAAATTGTTAGTGGATATGAATTTCGAAAATACTATAATTTATTTGATTTGCACACGAAAGGTTTTTCGGTGAAAATGACAGGGGCCATGACTAAGAATAGCTTTTCGATGTTCCATTGTCGGATATCCTGCATTTCGCTCCCAACCGTACTCAGGATATTCTAAGGCTAGTTTTTCCATTAATTCATCTCGATATGTTTTAGCTAAAATAGATGCCGCTGCTATGGAGAAAAACTTGGAATCGCCTTTAACGATACAAGTATGAGGGATTAATGGGTAGCTAATAAAGCGATTTCCGTCGACCAAAAGATGGTCGGGACGGTGTTTCAATTGATCAACTGCTAAGTGCATGGCTAGAACACTTGCTTTATAAATGTTGATTTGGTCAATCGTTGGAGCATCTACTTCAGCAACGGCATAGTCGATAGCTACACTTTCTATTTCTTTTTTTAAGATTGCTCTTTGTTTGGCATTCAATTGTTTGGAATCGTTTAAAAAAGGATGATAAAAATCCAAAGGTAAAATAACAGCTGCGGCAATGACAGGTCCAGCCAAACAACCTCGACCAGCTTCATCAAGACCAGCCTCAAAACCTTTATTTGATAAATAGGGAAGAAGTTTCGACATTTGTAATTAACTACTGAAAGGTGTTCTCTTTAATTAATCTTATTTCTGTAAAATTGATGAATATTTCTCTAAGCAATCTCATGCGCATAAAAATTTATCTTTTTTCAATTTTGTTTTTGACCTTGACCCAAGTTGTAGTCGCGCAGCAAGGCAAAACAAAAAAAATATTTCATTTAGCTGTTAAATCTGTTCGATTTAGTGGTGATGTTGCTAATAAGGAGGCTTTTTTGTTTAAGCCATCCATAGAAGTGGGATTTGGTATTCAAATGCCTATCAATAAACATTGGAGTTTCAATCCAGAGATTAATTTGGCTCAACGTGGACATCATGGTAGAATCAATTATTCGGACTCAACATATTCAGAAAGAACTATTACTTTGAATTACTTAGATTTAAACCCTAACTTTGAACTGACACTAGGACGGGTTTCTGAATTTTCTAGTAATTTTTCTATATGGGGAGGGCCATATTTTGGGATAGGGTTATGGGATAACACTATCGTTGAAAACCGAATTGTCAATCCTAATAATCCTAATCGCTATATCATAGTCTCCAATTCAAGTGAGAGTTTTTCGAGTGATTTTCGCCGTATTGATGCGGGTTTTAAGTTCGGTATAGGAATTGTATCTAAGCGATTTGTGGCTGCTGGATTCACATATCAAGCAGGTCTAGCAAATATCTCGGCGGCACCTATTAAAACTTACAATCAATCATTGGGCTTTTATTTTAGAATCTTTTTCGACGATATGTTTTAGTTTCTTTGAAATAGTAAGCGCTTTCCTAACTGACTTTCATTGAATTTCCCTTGAGAATAAGCTAGATGTCCAGAGACAAAAGTATGGGCTATGCTGGCACCAAAAGTATAGCCTTCCATGGGAGACCATTGGCATTGATAATGAAGATTGGATTTTTCAACTTTTTGAGGCGAGTCAAAATCTACAATGGCTAAATCGGCCCAATAGCCTTCTCTAATATATCCTCGATCCTGAATTTGAAAAATGTCAGCGACCGTATGAGCCGTTTTTTCTGCAATCTGTTCCAACGAAAGCACCCCTTCTTTTTCTAAATCAAACAGCATCAATAGGGGATGTTGGACCAAAGGTAAACCTGATGGCGATTTCCAATAACCTTGTTGCTTTTCTTCCCAAGTATGAGGCGCATGATCTGTTGCAATAATATCTAAGCTCCCAGTTTGTAATGCTTTTCTTAGTGCATTTTTATGTCTTGAATCTTTAATAGCAGGATTGCATTTGATTTGATTTCCTAGCTTTTCGTAGTCAGCAGCATCAAACCAAAGATGATGTACACATACTTCAGAAGTAATGCGTTTTTCTTTGGCAGCTTTGCCCGTTTCAAATAAAGCTAATTCTTCCTCTGTACTGATATGTAAAATATGTAATCGGGTATTCCACTTTTTCGCTAATTCAATCGCAGTCGAAGAAGACAAGTAACAAGCTTCTTCATTTCTGATTAACGGATGAATGAAAGCTGGCGCTTCTTCTGGGTATTTTTCATGAAATAATTGAGTTCGAGCTTTTACCGTTGGTTCATCTTCACAATGGGTAGCTATTAGCAGCTCGCTTTTTGAAAAGATATTTTCCAATGTTTTAGTATTATCTACTAACATATTGCCAGTAGAAGAACCCATGAATATTTTTATTCCGCAGACATCTTGTTTATTGGTTTTTAACACTTCCTCTAGGTTTTCATTCCCTGCCCCCATAAAAAATGAATAATTGGCCAAAGAGGAACGTTGGGCAATGGCATATTTATCTGCTAAGATCTCCTGACTTAATGCATTTGGAACAGTATTGGGCATTTCCATAAAGCTTGTTACACCACCGGCAACGGCAGCTCTAGCTTCACTAGCAATATGGGCTTTATGTGTTAAACCAGGCTCTCTAAAATGGACCTGGTCATCAATCATCCCTGGGAAAATATGTTTGCCACTTAAATCCATGATTTGCTCATTGCCTTGAGGACTAATGGAACTGGCTATTTTGTCAATTCGGCCATTTGAAATGCGTATATCCCCTTCAATTGTCTGTCCTTCGTTGACTATCTTGGCATTTTTTAATAGGTAATTTGACATATTACTCCGCTTTGATTTCTGTAATTTTAAATTCGGTTCTTCTGTTTTGTTGGTGCATTTCTTCGCTACATTCTACACCATCAGCACATTCATTGACTAATTGACTTTCTCCGTATCCTTTAGCTTTGATTCTCTTTTGATCAATGCCTCGTTGAACGATGTAACGAACGGCTGACTCTGCCCTTCGTTGAGATAATTTTTGGTTATAAGGAACACTACCTCTTGAATCCGTATGTGATCCTAATTCAATCGAAACATTGGTATTATCTCGTAAGAATTGAACAATTTTTTCTAATTCTTCGGAAGCATCATTTCGAATTTCTGAACGGTCTAGATTATAGTAAATCGGGTTGATTTGATACAATTGAGTGATTTCTTTTCCCACCTCTGCTTTGTCCATGACGATTTGCCAAACAAACGTGGTATCTGTAATTTCCTTTTTTAATAACCTAGCTGGAATTTCTCGCCCTTCCATGGAGAAGGTGGATCTCTTAGTTAAATAATCTTCTTTTTCACACACAAAATCAATCTGGTCATTTTCTGCTAAATCCAAGATTTCTAAACGACCTTTCTTGTTGCTGTAACTTGGGTCGATACTTTGTCCATTTCTACGTATACTGACTTTAACTGAATCAATAGGCTTGCCTGAAGGGTCAATGATTTCGGTTTGTAAAAAGTATTGAACAATCTTGTTTTCAGTAGCGGCTACAACTTGCGGAGCCTCATTGGTCCACCATCTTTCGGGGTTGATGGAAGGTGATTTGAAATAATAAATATCATCATCTCCTTTTCCTCCAGCACGGTTTGAACTAAAATATCCTGAAACAGAATCAACTAAACTAATTCCAAAATCATCTGAAATGGAGTTCATGGGAACACCTAAATGCTCGATCACAATTTCATTTTCATTGCGAGAGGCAACAAATAAATCAAGCCCTCCTAGGCTAGGATGGCCATCTGATGAAAAATATAATTTCCCATCTTCGCTCACAAAAGGGAATATCTCATCACCAGGCGTATTAATAGCAGAACCTAAATTTATAGGTCTACCAAACCTGCCAGAATTATCCATAGGTGAACGATAAATATCCAAGCCGCCTTTGCCTCCTCGTCTATTAGAACTGAAATACAGGGTTTTGCCATCGGATGAAAATGCGGGACTGCCATCCCATGCAATGGAGTCAGATATGGCTAATCTTTCTGGTAGAGACCAATCACTCCCATTTCTGCGACTAATATAAAGGTCTACATCGGGTGATAAATCTTTGTTCTTCCCTGTATTACCCCGTGCAAATACCACGGTATTGCCATCTTTAGAAAATGCTGGTGTCCCTTCATTGGCATTTTCTTTGTCTATCATCGGACTAAATAAATTCAATGAACCAATTTCAACGGGGCTTTTTAATGATGCCTTATATAATCCTAAATAGGGGAGTCCGTTGTTTTTGTAGATACTTTGTTTTCGAGAACTGGTAATGATTAATTCATCTCCTAATTTTCGAGCAGAGAATTCAGCCATTGGGGTGTTACCTTGAATTGCTTGGACTCCAACGGGGCTACTTTTTTTCTGTAACTCACTTACTTGTGGGAGATTTTCTAATTCAATTTCCGCTTTGAGCTTCAATGATTTACTGGGCTTATTTTGAAGAAAATCCTTTAAAGTCGTTTGAGCTAGAGCATAATTCCCTGTTGCCTTAGCGGCAAAGGCTAAATTGAAGCGAATCGTATTATCCGAATTTCCTTTAGCTAAAGCTGTTTGATAATAAGGCAATGCTGATGATATTCGATTAGAGAGTCGATACGATTCTGCAATAAAGTATGTGGTTTGGTCTAATTGATACCCCTTCTCAGCTAATGGTTTTAATTGTTGTATCACTAGCTCATATTCCCCTTTATCAAATGAGTTTAGTGCTTTTTTGAGCTTAAATTCATCTCCTTGGCAAGCAACAAGATATAGCGCAAAACTGATTCCTAGGAAGGAATGGATGATCAAGCGCAATGTTGACTTCGGTTTGGCGTATTTCATGGAGTGTAAAAGAAATTCAAATGTAACAAGCTAAGCTCATTTATTTCACGTACCTTTGTATAAATTTCGAAAATCGAAATAATTACAAGACAAAAGCGTCTTGCTTCTTACAGCAGTGATGTTGCAAATTTAGTATTATGAGAAAAAGAATTGATAAGAACGACGGCCGTCGTTCAGATTCAACCCCCAAGTCTTCGGACGACCGCCGATCAAGTAGAGGCGGAGAAAGAGCACCTTATGCAGGTCCTCGTGCCAATTCAGAAGGACGTACCTATTCAGGACCACGTTCAGATAGCCCAAGAAGTTTTTCTGGCCCAAGAAGAGATTCAGGAGATTCTCGTCGCCCATCTGGAGACGGAGAAAGAAGACCGTATTCAGGACCAAGAAGCGATTCAGATCGCAAGCCATACGATGGAAATCGTGAAGGAGGCGAGCGTCGTTCATTCTCTGGCCCAAGAAGAGATTCAGGAGATTCTCGTCGCCCATCAGGAGACGGAGAAAGAAGACCATATTCAGGGCCGAGAGGCGATTCAGACCGTAAACCATACGAAGGAAATCGTGAAGGAGGCGAGCGTCGTTCATTTTCAGGCCCAAGAAGAGATTCAGGAGATTCCCGTCGCCCATCAGGAGACGGAGAAAGAAGACCATATTCAGGACCGAGAGGCGATTCAGACCGCAAACCTTACGATGGAAATCGTGAAGGAGGCGAGCGTCGTTCATTTTCAGGCCCAAGAAGAGATTCAGGAGATTCCCGTCGCCCATCAGGAGACGGAGAAAGAAGACCATATTCAGGACCAAGAGGCGATTCAGATCGTAAACCATACGAAGGAAATCGTGAAGGAGGCGAGCGTCGTTCATTCTCTGGCCCAAGGAGAGATTCAGGAGATTCTCGTCGCCCATCAGGAGACGGAGAAAGAAGACCATATTCAGGACCGAGAGGCGATTCAGACAGCAAACCTTACGATGGAAATCGTGAAGGAGGCGAGCGTCGTTCATTCTCTGGCCCAAGGAGAGATTCAGGAGATTCTCGTCGCCCATTTGGAGATAGAGAGAGAAGGCCATATGATGCGAACCGAGAATTTTCAGAGGATAAGCCATTTGTGCCTAAAGAAGATTTTCGTTCTGAGCCAAGTAGCGAACAGGGAAATGATGAAGTAAAACCAAGAGCTTATTCAAGTGATCGTACTCGTCCTAATTCTAGAAGAGATGATGCTCCAGAAAGTAGAGATTTTTCTGAAGGAAGAAATGCCAAGTTTTCGAAGCGTGATACCTTTAAAAGTAGAAATCGCTATGAAGAAAAACCAGCATTTACCCCTCAGTATAAATTAGATCGATTTAGAGAAAAAGCCCCTGCTCGTGTTCAAAAGAAATTTATTCAGGAAGAGCGCAAAAATGATTCCATTCGTTTGAATCGTTTCATTGCCAATGCAGGTATTTGCTCTAGAAGAGATGCTGATAAGTTGATTGAAGCAGGAGAAATCAAAGTAAATAATAAAGTGATTACAGAAATGGGCTATCAAGTTCAGCCAACGGATATTGTAAAATATGGTAACCGTAAATTGAACAGAGAAAAGCCTGTATATGTACTTTTAAATAAGCCTAAGGATTTCATAACAACGACTGAAGATCCCAATGATCGTAAAACAGTGATGGAATTGGTGAAAAATGCTGGGGATGCCCGCATTTATCCAGTTGGTCGTTTGGATAGAAATACGACTGGTTTGATTTTATTGACCAATGATGGCGAATTAGCTGATAAATTAACGCATCCATCCAATGAGATTGAAAAAATCTATCAAGCCGAATTGGATAAGCCCTTGACGGATGAAGATTTAGAAAAAATTAAGGCTGGTTTGACTTTAGAGGATGGAGAAATCAAAGTAGATGATATCGCTAAGGTTACACCAGATGGCTATGTTGTAGGGGTGAAAATCCACTCAGGTAAAAACCGAATTGTTCGTCGTATTTTCGAACACGTAGGTTATGAAGTAACTAAGTTGGATAGAACTACCTTCGCAGGATTAAATAAGAAAGATTTACCAAGAGGAAATTGGAGATATTTATCCGAAAGAGAATTGGTTAAGTTGAAATACTTAATGTAGTAACAAACAAAAGGCCCATGTGAATGGGCCTTTTGTTTTAATTATCATGATGCTTGTTATTTCAACAACCAAGCGAAGCATTATATATTCATCAATGATTCTCTTCTTCTCATTTTTCCAGCTGGGATACCAAACATCATTTTGAAACGACGGCAGAAATAAGCTGTGTCTTTATAGCCTACTTCGGAACCAATGGCACGGATGGATTTTTTCGTTGTTCTCAATAATCCAACAGCTGCTTCCATACGTTGGTATTCAATATAATCCTGTGGATTAATACCAGTCAGCATTTTGAAATATTGACCTACATAATCTTCGGATACGTTGGCTACGTTCGCTAAAACTTTATTAGAAAGATCACCACCCAAGTTATCTTTGATATAAGCAAAAATGTCGATTAAGCGTGGGTCTTTGAAATAAGTACTGTTCGTGGCTAATTGCTCGACAAACAAACGGTTACGAATGATATAACGAATCACTTCAATAACAATTTCTTCTGTCTTAATTTTAATGATACGACCTTTGCCTATCTCTTCTGACATGTCTTCCAACAAGATTTCCTTGATGGATTGCGCTAAGTCATCATCTTTTTTTATCAAAAACGGAGGTATGTCTAAGGAAGTAAAGAAGTTGACCGAGTCAAATACCTTAGCTTCAAATGCTACCATACCAAATGAGTTATCAGCTTTACCGATGGTATTAGGATCCATGTTTTGATCGAAATACAATTCACGGTGAGTCATGAATTCTTCATTGTTGACGGCTTTCGGTTTTTCAGAATTACCGTAGGTCACACTAACCATTTTTCCGCCAGGTATAAAGAGCATATCACCCTCTTCTACAGGAGTGTCTTCTTCACCAAAAGAAACCTCACCTTTGTACAAAATCAAGAGGGAGTTTTCTACATCATAATAATTTTTGATGCGGATTGGTTGTAATATTCTAATGTTTCTCGCCTTAATGAATTTAACACCAAGGGATTCGATAATTTTGTTATAATCTTCCATTTTTTTGCTCGTTTACAAACATTCAGAACATTTGTAGGATTAAACTTGGACAAAACTAATAAAACAGATAATAATTCCAAATTATTTAATCCAATTTTTTCCTTAAATTGACAAATAAATTATTGTAATAAACCTATAATTGACAGCTTATGGGTAGGAAAGTATTTAAAGCGTACTTTAGATTGACTTTTATAATTATTTCGAGGATATTCCATTTTTTGATTTAATTTAAATAATTAGCTCGTTTTTTATTGGTAAATTTGTTTTTTAGCTTTAGTTCAGCCACGCGACTGGAGTATATTTTAGCATTCAATTATGGGAATTTTTAATTTTCTAACCAAGGATATTGCCATCGACTTAGGTACGGCTAATACCCTGATTATTCACAAAAATCAAGTGGTGGTAGATGAGCCATCCATTATCGCATTGGATAGGACTACCAATAAGGTTTTGGCCGTTGGTAGACAAGCCATGATGATGCATGAAAAGACCAACGATAACATCAAAACGATTCGTCCACTGAAAGATGGTGTAATTGCCGACTTTACAGCAGCTGAGTTAATGATGCGCGGCTTGATTAAAATGATGGACAAAGGAAATTCATTTTTCTCTCCAGCATTACGCATGGTGATCTGTATTCCTTCTGGTATTACAGAGGTGGAAAAGAGAGCGGTAAAAGATTCGGCAGAGCATGCCGGTGCACGTGAAGTATACATGGTTCATGAGCCGATTGCTGCGGCGATTGGAATTGGAATAGATATCGAACAACCTAACGGTTCTTTAGTAGTAGATATTGGAGGAGGAACCACAGAAGTAGCTATTATTTCTTTAAGCGGTATCGTCGTAGAGAATTCAATACGCGTTGCGGGAGATGAATTTACCCGTGATATCAAAGATTACTTATTAAGAGAGCATAAGCTGATTATCGGGGAACGCTCTGCAGAACAAATCAAAATTCAGGTAGGTGCAGCTTTACCAGAACTTGAAAACCCACCAGCTGATTTTGAAATCCGTGGTCGTGATCAAATGACAGGTATACCTAAAGAGATCTTAATCAATTACTCTGAAATAGCATATGCTTTAGATTCGTCCATTACTAAAATTGAAGTAGCAATCATGGAAACGCTTCAGCGGGCTCCTGCTGAGTTATCTGGGGATATTTTCCATAATGGAATCCACTTGGCAGGTGGTGGTGCCATGCTACACGGACTTGACAAACGTATTGAAAAGAAAACGCAATTGAAAGTTCATGTAGCAGACGATCCTTTAAAAGCCGTTGTTCGTGGAACAGGAGAAATTTTGAAGAATTTAGAGAAATATAAGCCTGTTTTAATCACCTAGTCACCCCATATTTTGGTATGAATCAATTGTTTCAATTCCTCTTACGACAAAGGAACTTCCTATTGTTTTTCGTATTGGAATTGATCAGTTTGTGGTCAGTTTTTAAATACAATGACTACCAGAGAACCCTATATTTCAATACCACTAACCAGTGGGTGGCGTCTTTATTAGCTCAAAAACAAGAAGTTCAGAACTATTATCAGTTGAGAGATATCAATCGAGAATTGGCTTCAGAAAATGCCCAATTGCGCCAAGAAGTATTTCGATTGAAAGCCCAGAAAGCACCCGATTTGAAGTTGCCTTACTACATCAATGAGGCAGTGCTAAATCGATATCAACCCGTAGCCTGCAAAGTCATTGATTTGACAACCCAGCAATCTCAGAATTATTTAACGATTGATAAAGGGACCAAGGATGGGCTTCATCCAGGAATGGCCGTTATTTCTTCCACAGGAGTTGTAGGGAAGGTACTGTCTTGCACAGAGAATTTATCGATGGTCATTTCAATTTTACACATTAACAACACCGTTTCGGCAAAATTAAAGTCCAGTGGCGAATTAGGCTATGTTAAATGGGCCGGCTGGCAGCCCGAAGTAGCTGAAATGATGGATGTGTCCAAATACAAAAAAGTAGTTAAGGGAGATACCGTGGTAACATCGGATTACAATGCGGTTTTTCCTCCCAATGTGCCTATTGGGATTGTAGCTAAGCTTGGCTTGAAGAAGGATGGAAATTTTCATGATATTAAAATCATGTTGTTAACTCATTTTTCTACGTTGCAATATGTTTACGTGATTAAAAATAGATTAGCATGGCAACAAGCCAAATTGGAACAATCTAAACCTAAGCCGGAATAAGATGGGATCAGGTAGCACCTTTCGATGGATTTTGACGGTTATTTTTACATTACTTATTCAAGTATTGTTTTTAAGGGATTTGACCATAGCCTACTTTGCTTTTTGTTTCTTGTATGTATGGCCACTAATTAAAGCACCAATAGATACTCCACCGGCCTACCTAATGTTAGGAGCCTTTGTGCTAGGTTGGATAGTAGATGTGTTTTATAATACCCACGGAATGCACGCCTTCGCCTCTGTGTTTATCGCATCCTTACGCTCTCCAATTTTCCGTTTGTTGACGCCAGCTAATGGTTATGATGAACGTTCTAGTGTAAGTTTACAAGAAATGAGGCCCTTATGGTTTTTTTCTTATTTATTTTTGATGCTATTTTGTCATCACACACTATTATTTCTTTTGGAAGCTAGCGATTTCGAATTAGTGGGAATTAGCTTATTGAGAGGGCTTTCAAGTTGTTTATTAGGAATTTTAGTCTTTGGAATACTAGAGCTTTTTAATTTGAATAAGTAAGCCTTTTTGTCATATTTTTCCTTTCTTTTTTCTTGGGCATAAAATTGTAGGAAGGAAATACGTTATCAGAAAATGATAATGCTTTAATATAATGACTATGGACGTCCAAGTAGAAAATGAAATCGACCCTTCGCCACATGCGAGACAGATTTTTGAAAAAGAATTTATGCCGCATTTAGATGCGATGTATAATTTTGCTTTGAGATTGACAAATGATGAGGATGATGCGCAAGATTTGGTTCAAGATACTTGCTTAAAAGCCTATCGCTTTATCAATTCTTTTGAGCCCGGTACCTATGCAAAAGCCTGGTTATTCCGCATTCTAAAGAATAATTTCATCAATGACTACCGCAAAAAATCTCGTGGTCCATCCAAAGTAGAATTTGAATGGGTCGAGCAATCTTTTGCTGGAGATGATGATCCTGAACCTGCTCATCAAGCAGATTTACATGCTGAAACAGTCAATGAAATGCTGGGAGATGAAATCACTAAAGCCATTCAAGCTTTGCCAGTTGATTTCAGAATGATTATCATTTTATGTGATTTGGAAGAGTTTAGCTACGAAGAAATGGCTAAAATTTTAAATATTCCTATTGGTACTGTACGTTCACGTTTACACCGTGCCAGAGCATTATTGAAAGACTCTTTAGCTACTTATGCTAAATCAAAAGGATATGGAGCTGACACTTTGTCAGATTTGGATTGAACTTTTACACCAAGGCTTGCGTTAGCCCAAACAGAATGAATTAATTAATGAGCATGAAGAAGAGCTGTGAACATCAGAAAGATTGCATGAAGCTAATCCAGCGAATATTGGATAAAGAAGCAAGTCCAGAAGAGGAGGCTGCCTTTTTGGCCAATAAAAATCAATGTATTCCATGTCAAGAGGGATATGAATTGGAGACATCTTTAAAAAAGGCAATTAAAGAAAAATGTACTGCGAAATGCCCTGACGAACTTTTCGCCCGGATCAAAGAGAAACTTTTTCTATTAATTATCCTTATTTCCATCTTAATTCCCTTATTTTGTTAGCTTAAACAAACAACAATTTTTTGGAAGGGAAATTAATTATTTTTTCAGCACCTTCGGGTTCAGGTAAAACGACCATCGTTAAAGAACTCATCAAAAATAATTCCAATTTGGGATTTTCTATTTCAGCATGTACACGAGATAAGCGTGGAAGATCAGAGGAGAACGGAAAAGATTATTATTTTTTAACTCCAGAAGAGTTTCGTCAAAAAATCAATGAAGAGGCTTTTGTTGAATGGGAAGAAGTCTATCCCGGTGCCTATTATGGCACATTAAAATCAGAAATTGAGCGTATTTGGGCATCTGGAAAGCATGTTATTTTTGACGTGGATGTTAAAGGAGGTCTAGCTCTCAAGAAATATTACGGAGAACGTGCATTGGCCATTTTTGTAAAGGTTCCAACCTTAGAAATATTGGAAGAGAGATTACGGTCTAGGGGCACAGAAAGTGAGGAGGCTTTATCCAAGCGTATTTTTAAGATGAAATTTGAATGGTCTTTCCAAAGTCAATTTGATGTCATTTTAGTAAATGATAAATTAGAGGAAGCTATTGAAAAGGCGCAAGCCCTTTTCGATGATTTTACCAAATAATCCATGAAAATCGGTTTATTTTTTGGTTCATTTAATCCCATTCATCATGGACACTTGATGATTGCACAAGCGGTATTGAACCAAACCGATGTCCAACAGATTTGGTTTGTTGTTTCTCCGCAGAACCCGCATAAAAAGAGTAAAAGCCTCCTTCATGAATTTGATCGTTTAGATCTTGTGGAAAGAGCCATTGCGGATAATTTTCAATTCAAAAGTTGCGACATTGAATTTAGCTTGAAGAAACCTTCCTATACCATTGATACCCTCATTCATTTATCTGAGAAATTTCCCCAGCATGAATTTGAATTGATTTTGGGAGGAGATAATTTGGAACAATTTAAAAGTTGGAAAAATTACGATAAGATTCTTGATTATTTTGGGCTTTACGTATATCCTAGAGGGGAAGATCCTACTAGCGAGCTTTGGAAGCATCCTAAAGTAAAAAAGGTCAATGCGCCAGTTTTACATATTTCTGCTACGTATATCAGAGAGTGTATTCAAAAAAATCAGTCGATTAAATATCTAGTTCCTGATAACGTAGAGCAGTTAATCGCTCAGAAAAAATTCTACATTTAGGCCTTAAGCGCTTAAATTTTGTTCTCTTTTTTTAGTCCATTTCCTTTTTTGCGACTGTGCCTTTGGTGGGTTTTGGGAATAATAATCGTCCCCAATCAAACTTGGAGTAAGGATGTTTTAGCTATGTATGGTTTATTTTTATGCATACTGATGTGCCTCGTTTTATGGACTAAAAACAAGGACATTTTTTATTCAATTTTAATTTCATTTGTTTGCCTAATCGCGGCATTTCTTCGGACTCAAGAAGTAAAAAATCGTTTTCAAAAACCTCCATCAGATGTTTGGGCCATTCGATTTCAAATTACAAGTACTCCCCAAATAAAACCGAAGACATATGCATTTGAAGGTGAAATTTCAGCATTTATGGATGCAAAAGGTCGTTGGAAAAGGATTCGAACGAAAAGCATTTTTTACTTGGAAAAAACAGGAGCTATACCTCAAATAGGTGATTTTTATTTAGCTAAGACTAAGCTCCAATTCATTCGACCCGCTGCGTTTCCCTATGGACAAGATTGGCCTAAATATTATGCTAAAAAGGGGATTTTCTCAACAGCCTATTTAGCCGCATCATGGACAAAGTTGGAAAAGAGACCCGAACTGTTCTCATTTAAGCACTATTTTGATAGGTGGCAGCACCGTTTTCTGCAACACCTTCATCAGGTAGTTCGAGGAGAAAGAAATAAGTCTGTGGCTGGTGCTATGTTATTGGGAAGTCATGAAAAGATCGACTTTGAAACTAAAAAGAGTTATGCAGCCTTAGGGGCCATTCATATTCTATCTGTTTCTGGCATGCATGTAGGAATACTATTTTTATGCATTCAATTTATACTAAAATTTATCCCAAAACGTAAGCTGATTGCTAAAATAGGCCTTTTTATCTTACCTCTAATTCTCATTTGGTTTTATGCAGGTGTAACTGGATTTTCGGCTCCAGTATTACGAGCCAGTTGGATGTTTTCGGTCGTCTTATTTGCCCAAACATTTCGATATCCTATGAATTCAATCAATATGCTATCCTTCACAGCTTTTGTCATATTGGTTTGGGATCCCATGCAATTATATGATGCTGGTTTTCAACTTTCCTTTTTAGCCGTTTTAGGTATACTCGTTTACCAACCTATTTTAAGCTCTATTGGAATGCCTTCAATTAAAAATCCAATGATTAATTACATCTTAAAACAAGTGGTTTCGTTGACGATGGTGGCCATTTCAGCCCAGTTATTGACCTTTCCTTGTATCTTGTATTACTTTCATCAATTTCCACATGTGGGGATCATGTTATTAGCAAATCCAATATTGGTTTTACTATCTTCCATCTCTTTGGTATTAGGAATGATATTTCTATTAACCGCCTCAGTATTTAGCGCAATCAGTTTGAGTAAGTGGTATTATTTTATTGGTACGGTGTTTGATGATAGTCTCACTTTATTGCATGAAATCATGTTTTGGATAGATACTGTTTTTCAACCAACAATTCCGTTTTTACATTGGGATATTTGGATGTTTTTTCCTTATTTTTTATTACTTATGGTGGGAAAATACTGGTGGGAAACTCGAAATACATTCCTACTATGGGGATTGTGTGTATTAGTCATTGGAAGTGTATTCTATTTTCAGTTGGAGAAATGGAAAACGGTACATGATCAAAAGATTGCCTATTTAGGTCAATATCGAGGGGAGCCAGTTTGGCTTGAAGTGGAAGGAATAAATGCAAAAATAGTTGGTTCCAATAGTATGTCTCATGATCCTGCTTGGATACAGTCTAATATATCTCCTTTATTAGCACACAATTACATACAAGATACTGTTCAGCTGAACTGGGAAGATGGAAAGAATGTTTCTTGGTATTGGAAAAGGAAGAGCTTTTACCTTGCACATCAATTTCATGTATTTTTTCCAACAGAAATCGATGTTTTGATTATCGATAGCAAATCAAAAAAACAAGGTTTAGATTGGTTAAGAACTACGAGACAAGTGGATTGGCTTTGGACTCAATCATTATCAGCTTATTATCTCAAAAAAGTGGCAGAGATGAGTCCTTTGTCCAAGCAGCAAGTAGCATTAGACACCATTTCTGCCCAGGTATATTAAAAAAGGCTGTCCGTAACGACAGCCTTTTTAGATTATTTATTTTTTTGCTCTTGACGTTTACGTTCGTTTGGATCTAAGAAGATCTTACGCATCCGTAAAGACTTAGGAGTGATTTCTAAGTATTCATCTTTTTGGATGAATTCCATACACTCTTCTAGTGAGAAGTTTAATTTAGGAGCGATCTTGGTATTGGTATCTGTACCAGATGCACGCATGTTGGTTAATTGTTTTGCATTTTGCAAGTTAACCTCGATGTCATTCTGGCGATTGTGTTCACCAACAACCATACCTGAGTAAATCTCTTCACCTGGATCGATGAAGAACACCCCTCTGTCTTGTAATTTATCAATCGCATATGGTGTAGCAACACCTGTGTTCATTGAAATCAATGAACCATTAATTCTACCTGGGATTGGTCCTTTGAAGGGCTCATATCCAATAAAACGGTGTGCCATGATAGCTTCACCAAAGGTAGCTGTTAACACTTTAGAACGTAGTCCAATCAAACCTCTTGAAGGAATGTTGAATTCTAAGTGTTGTAAGTCACCTTTAGGTTCCATAATCAATAACTCGCCTTTACCTTGTGTAGCTAATTCAATTACTTTACCAGCTACTTCTTCAGGTACGTCAACGACTAATGATTCGATTGGCTCTAATTTTTCACCATTATCGCCTTCTTTGTAAATAACTTGTGGTTGACCAACTTGTAATTCATAACCTTCACGACGCATCGTTTCAATTAAAACTGACAAGTGAAGAATACCACGACCAAAAACTAAGAATTTATCTTCACTTTCAGTTGTCATAACTCGCAAAGCCAAGTTTTTCTCTGTCTCTTTGAACAAACGCTCACGAATATGACGAGAAGTTACCATTTTACCTTCTCTACCAAAGAATGGAGAGTTGTTGATGGTAAACAACATGTTCATAGTTGGTTCATCGATAGCGATACGCTCTAATGCTTCTGGATTTTCTGGATCTGCCAAGGTATCTCCAATTTCAAAATCTTCAATACCTGTTACTGCACAAATTTCTCCACATTCTACTGTATCAACACGTACTTTACCTAAGCCTTCAAAAACCTGAAGTTCTTTGATACGCATTTTTTTAATGGAGCCATCTGACTTGCAAAGTGCGATTGGCATATTTTCTTTCAATGTTCCACGCTCCAAACGTCCGATCGCGATACGACCTACAAATGAAGAGTAGTCCAAAGATGTGATCTGCATTTGAGGAGTACCTTCCTGTACTTTAGATGCAGGAATGTGCTCAATGATGGCATCTAATAATGGGATAATATTGTCTGTTGGAGTTTTCCAATCAGTATTCATCCAACCTTGTTTAGAAGAACCATATAAGCAAGGGAAATCCAATTGCTCTTCTGTCGCGTTCAAGTTGAACATTAAGTCGAAAACAGACTCATGAACTTCATCTGGGCGACAGTTTTCTTTATCTACTTTATTTACAACTACAATTGGCTTTAAACCTAAGGCAATAGCTTTAGATAAAACGAAACGAGTTTGTGGCATTGGACCTTCAAATGCATCCACTAATAACAAAACACCATCAGCCATACGTAAAACACGTTCCACTTCTCCTCCAAAGTCGGCGTGACCAGGAGTGTCAATGATGTTGATTTTTACGCCATTATAGCGAACAGATACGTTTTTTGAAACGATAGTAATTCCGCGTTCTCTTTCAAGATCGTTATTATCTAAGATCAGATCACCAAATTCTTGATTTTCTCTAAAAATCTTAGATGCATGGATGATTTTGTCGACTAGTGTAGTTTTACCGTGGTCAACGTGGGCAATGATGGCAATGTTGCGAATGCTTTGCATAAAATAATGGCGCTTTGATGAAATCAAATCTCTCTGCCTGAGGAAATTTAAGGTGCAAAGGTAGGGATAATTTCTTAGAAAAGTACTAATTGAAGATAATCAAATCGTGAAATCTTAGTCTTGATTTACTTTCTGAGAAGCAGATTTGATTTTGTTCGGATAAAAATCAGCAATTTTTTTCAGGATATTCTCGGAATCAATCCCGCATAATTGGTAAAGTTCATGAGGTTCTCCATGTTCAATAATATCGTCAGGGACTCCTAAACGTAAAATTGGTTTATTATAACCGTGATCCAGCATAAATTCGGCAATGGCAGAACCAAAACCTCCTTGAACGCAAGCGTCTTCCACGGTAATGATTTGATTGTATGTTGAAAATACTTCATGAAGTATTTTTTCATCCAATGGTTTCACGAATCGCATGTCATAGAGTGCGGGATTCATACCCAAAGATTTTGCTTTTTGGCAAGCTATTTCCGCTTCATTTCCTATATGGCCAATACTTAAAACGGCAATTTCTTCTCCATCAAGAACTTTTTGCCCTTGACCAATTTTAATTTCTTCAAAAGAAGTTCTCCAAACGGGCATGACACCTGCGCCTCGTGGGTATCGAATAGTTATGGCCTTCTGATGTTCTTTGAATTTATCTAATGAGGCGGTATACATGATGTTTCTGAGCTCCTGTTCGTTTTTGGGAGCAGCTACAATCATGTTTGGTAGGCAGCGCATATAGGCCAAATCATATAAACCATGGTGGGTAGGACCATCGGCACCGGCTAGACCTGCTCGATCTAAACAGAATATAACAGGTAGTTTTTGCAGGCAAACATCATGGACCACTTGATCGTAGCCTCTTTGCATGAAAGAACTATAAATATTACAAAAAACAGTGAGTCCTTGAGTAGCTAATCCGGCTGAGAAGGTAACTGCGTGTTGTTCGGCTATACCTACATCAAACGCACGATCTGGCATGGCTCTCATCATGATATTCAAAGAGGACCCAGAAGGCATGGCAGGAGTAATTCCCATAATTTTGGGATTTTGTTCTGCCAATTCTAAAATTGTATGACCGAAAACTTCCTGATATTTAGGAGGTTGTGGGTTGTCAAAGGTCTTTTTATGGATCTCTCCAGTGATTTTGTCAAATTTTCCAGGAGCATGCCAAAGTGTTTGATCTTTTTCAGCTAAAGAATAGCCTTTACCTTTAGTTGTAATACAATGTAATATCTTAGGCCCTGGAATATCTTTTAAATCATTTAACACCGTGGTTAAATATTGAACATCATGTCCGTCAATGGGGCCAAAGTACCTTAAATTAAGGGACTCAAATAAGTTACTTTGCTTGAGTAAGGTAGCTTTTAATCCGTTTTCTATTTTTGAAACAATTTCTTGCGCGGATTTACCGAATTTAGACATCTTCCCCAATAGATTCCAGACATCGTCTTTTACGCGGTTGTAAGTATGCGAGGTGGTGATATCGGTTAAATATTCCTTTAAAGCTCCAACATTGGGGTCAATCGCCATGCAATTATCATTTAAGATAATCAGCATGTTGTTGGGAATATCTCCAGCATGATTCATGGCTTCAAAAGCCATACCTGCAGTCATGGAACCATCTCCTATGACGGCAATATGCTGTTTATGAAATTCTTTTTTATACCGAGAAGCTACAGCCATACCCAATGCCGCAGAAATAGAAGTAGATGAGTGGCCTACGCCAAATGCATCGTATTCACTCTCAGAACGCTTTGGGAAGCCGCTAATTCCTCCTAGTAGTCGATTAGTATGAAATGAATCCTGACGACCCGTCAGTATTTTGTGTCCATAAGCCTGATGACCTACATCCCAAACAAGTTGGTCATCTGGTGTATTGAATACATAATGTAGAGCAACTGTTAATTCCGTTACACCTAAAGATGCTCCAAAATGCCCTCCATTGACAGAGACGTGATCAATGATAAATTGGCGCAATTCATGGCAAACCGCAGGTAATTCTGCAGGGGACAACTTTCGCAAATCCGCAGGGGATTGGATTTTGCTTAAGATCGGTCCGGCTTGAAATTGCATCTTGTAGGGGTAATTTTGATGAAGGGTTCTGATTTAACAATACAAAGGTAAAAATGTTTTCGGCTGACTAGTCATTTTTTTGACTTGCTTTAAACAATCGTTTCTTTTCATGCTTACTTAAACTTTCATAACCGGAGGTCGAAATTTTATCTAAAATAGCATTCAATTCATCCTCTTCAATCTCTTCTGGCTCATTTTGCTCAACAAAATCTTGAATTTTCTTTTGAACTGTCATGGAGTAAGAATAAATTTTTTCTTCTGGAGCAGGTCGCCGTAATTGTTTTCTTTGATATGAATAGGCATAAAGAAAGCCTAATAAGGCCCCTCCTAAATGGGCTATATTACCTCCAGCATTTGTGCCTGTAGTTTCAATCATAGACCAAAGTATGTAAAATGCGGCTACATATTTAATGGCTACTTCCCCAAAAATTAACAGATGAACTTTATAATTGGGCTGTAAAGTTGCTGCCCCTACAACAATGGCAAAAACACTAGCAGAGGCGCCATTGAGATAAATGGGCCCTTTCATAACGAAATAGGAGAAGCTATTTAATAATAATATGTAGACAATTGCTCCTGCTAATCCCCCTAAAAAATATAATTGAATGAGGCGTTTTTGACCTATAAATGTATAAATGATACTGCCAAACCAATACAGGAATAGCATATTAAATACCAAATGGAATATTTCAAAATGGGCAAAGAAATATGTAAAGAAGGTCCAAGGTTTGTACAATACAATCTTGGGTTGGGAAGAAAGAGCGATTTGTTCTAATAGTTGATTATACCAAGCTTCTTTTCCTGCAAGGGATAAAAATACATGACTCAACGACACGCCCACAAATACGAAGACATTGGCCAAAATAAGTCGCCACAATCCATTTTCTGGATTTTGTATGACGAGTTTGATATCCTGCCAAATACTTTTCATCTCAATAGAAATTGTTTCTTTGTGTTTTCCAAACTTTTAAAAGAATCACGGCAAAAATCATTCCTCCAATATGAGCAAAATGAGCCACATTGTCCCCTTGACTTTGCTGTATCCCTGCATAGAGTTCATAAAGTCCGTAAAAGGTAACAAAATATTTAGCCTTGATTGGTATGGGGAAAGGGAATAAAAACATTTCTGAATTTGGGAATAAGTAGCCAAATGCCATGATGATTCCAAAAATGGCTCCTGATGCACCTCCTAAAGCTCCCATATTGATTAGAGCTTCATAATTAGCGATCACCCAGTTGATGTTGATTTGTCCTCCTGGGGCCGATATAACCCCATAATGTTGGGCATAATCAATTAAATTATCGGAGTTGGGATTGGATAATACTAGTTCTGTTGCTCTTCTGATTTCCGCAAAATCAATGAAATGTTGGATACCCATATACAAAAGCCCTGCACCTATTCCGCAAAAAAAGTAAAAGAAAAGAAAGCGTTGAGCACCCCAGATACGTTCTAATAAAGAGCCGAACATGTAAAGACCAAACATATTTCCCAGTAGGTGCATGAAACTAGCATGTACAAACATATAGCTTACCACCTGGAAAAAGCGAAAATCGCTCGCTCCAAAATAATGTAATGTGAGTAATTCTTGCGGAAAACCAAAGCCTTTGATCAGATAAAGGCCCACATTGATTAACAATAAAGTACGTACTGTTGGTGTTAAGTTTTGTAGCATTTTTTTATTCTTCGTAACCCCAATCAATGGAGGTTTTCATGTCTTTAATAATTAATCCCATGGATTTGAACGTAGTTCTAATTTCATCCACTTTGTCGTATTGCTTACTCTGCTTGAATTCAGAATACAGTTGAAGTAAACCTTGAATCATGCTTTCCCAATTGTCAGGAAGTTCTTCTTTAATGCCTAAAATTTCTTCTAAGAAAGAAATATAACTTGATTTTAATAAACTAAACGACTCTTCTCCAATTGATTCTAACGAAACTTGACCAGTATAAATTTGATTTATTTTCTTCAACAAGGTGAATAAATTAGCTATTGTAACTGCCGTGTTTAAATCATCGTTCATTCCATCATAGCATCCTTGAACAGCAGCCTGAATTTCTTCTCCATGTTTGGTATCAATAGCTGAGTTAATGGCAACTATTGGGAAAGTCATGTTCTTGACAATTCGTAAGCCATTGGCAATTCGCTTATAGCCTTTTTGAGCGGCCTTGAGCGCCTCATTAGAAAAGTCCAAGGTGCTTCTATACTGCGATTGTAACATGAAAAAACGAACTGTCATGGGACTATACGCCTGTTCCAATAAAGGGTGACTTCCACTAAATAACTCCGAAGGTAAAAATGAGTTACCCAGCGATTTGCTCATTTTTTGGCCATTGACAGTCAGCATATTGGTATGCATCCAATAGCGTACTGGAGCTTTTCCATAAGTCGCCTTAGCCTGCGCAATTTCACATTCATGATGCGGAAATTTTAAGTCCATTCCACCACCATGTATATCAAAGGTGTCTCCTAAATATTTATGGCTCATGCAAGTACATTCCAAATGCCAGCCCGGAAAACCTTCACCCCATGGGGAAGGCCAATGCATTAAATGTTCAGGTGCAGCTTTTTTCCATAAGGCGAAATCCAGAGGATTTCTCTTTTCACCGACACCATCTAAATCACGTGTTTCCGTTAATAAATCTTCCAAAACACGCCCAGAAAGTTTCCCGTAATCACCGCCTTGTTTATTGTAGGTTTCTATATCAAAATAGACAGATCCATTGGATTCATAAGCTAATCCTTTGTCTAATAATATTTTAGTCGTTTCAATTTGCTCCATAATATGTCCCGTAGCCGTTGGCTCGATGCTCGGTGGAAGTAAATTGAATTGTTCCAAAACTTGGTGAAAGTTTTGCGTGTAGCGATGTACAATTTCCATGGGCTCTAGCTTTTCTAGCTTGGCCATTTTACCAATTTTGTCTTCGCCTTCATCACCATCACCCACTAAGTGACCCACATCGGTGATGTTTCTGACATAGCGTACTTGATATCCTAAGTGACGCAAATAGCGATGAAGTATGTCAAAAGAGGTGAAAGTCCTTAAATTACCCAGATGGACATAATTATAGACCGTTGGCCCACATACATATAAACCTACATGTGGAGCATTAATGGCCGTGAATAATTCTTTTTCTCTACTGAGTGTATTGTATAATTTTAAGGCTTGCATGGTAATTATTTTCCCTTTTCATAAGGGCTATTTGTAAAAGAACTAAAATTACTTTGATTCTTTTAAACCACCAAACGATTTATAGCCCTTGAATGTTTTATGGGAGGTCGGATTGCTCGACTCATTCTATTATCTTTGTTTAAATATTAAAATACCATTTAAAATCCAGCATGTATTTACGAGAAGTAGCTGAAGATAGCCTATTAAAAAAAGCTTTTTTAACCTTTCCTGTTAGCTTGTATGCGCATGATGCTAATTGGATTCGCCCTTTGGATTCAGACATTGAGTCTATTTTTGATCCTAAAAAAAATCCTCATTTTAAACACGGTGATGCTATTCGCTGGTTGTTATTTAATGAAGAAAATCAAGTAATTGGTCGGGTTGCTGCTTTTTATGATGGCAAACCAGCTAAGGAAGGAGAATTAGCTGCTGGGGGTATGGGATTTTTTGAGTGTATTGAAGATGAAAAGGCTGCCTTTGTCTTGTTTGATGCTTGTGCGGATTGGTTGAAATCCAAGGGTTTAGAAGCCATGGACGGACCTATTAATTTTGGTGAACGAGATAGTTTTTGGGGATTAATGGTAAAGGGTTGGGAATTTGAACCAACCTACAAAATGCCTTGGACCAAAGAGTATTATATCGCTTTTTTTGAGCGCTATGGTTTCAAAGATTATTTCCAACAATATGTGTTTGTTTCCCCGGTTTCTGCGGCTAATGTAGCTCCCTCGATTGAAGAAAAAGCACAACGAATATATCAGAATCCCAACTATGTATTTAAGCATATTGAGAAATCGGATTTAAGTAAATATGCCGAAGACTTTAAAATTATCTTCAATGCGGCATGGGCAAAATTCCCAGGCGTTACAGCCATGAGTTCAGAACAAGCCCAGAAGTTAGTGAAGAAAATGAAGCCCATCATTGATGAACAATTGTTGTGGTTTGCTTATACTGCTGAAGGAGATCCCGTGGCTTTTTTTATTGTCATTCCTGATTTGAATCAAATTGTCAAGCATCTCAATGGAAAGATGAATGTGTGGGGAATGATTAAATTTTTACTATTGAAATGGAAGGGGGCTTTAACTCGTTGCTGTGGGGTGATTTTTGGCGTTGTGCCTGACCACCAAGGTAAAGGAGTAGAGTCTGCCATAGCTTTAAGATTCCGTCAAGCTGCCCGTGATAATCCTTTTTATCCTTATGAAACAATGGATATGAATTGGGTGGGAGACTTTAACCCAAAAATGCTTCGATTTGTGTCACAGTTAGGGGCCAGTATCGATAAAACATACATTACCTATCGTTATTTATTTAATCCAAATCAGCCCTTTAGTCGTTGTCCTAAAGTTGGCTAAATAATTCAAAATGAGCTTATTATCAATTGGAACAGTGGCTTTTGATGCCCTAGAAACCCCTTACGGAAAAACAGATAAAATTATCGGTGGATCTTGTACTTACATTAGTTTATCTGCCGCATTTTTCTTACCCAAAGTAAATGTAGTTGCTGTAGTTGGTGACGATTTTCCTAAAGAATACATGGAAACTTTGGAAGAAAAAGGAATTGATTTGACTGGTTTACAGATCAAAGAAGGAGAAAAAACTTTCTTTTGGGCAGGCAAGTATCATAATAACATGAATACGCGTGATACCTTGGTGACTGACCTAAATGTATTAGCTGATTTTCAGCCGACAATTCCTACGGCATATCAAGATTGCGACTATTTAATGTTGGGTAACTTGACTCCACAAGTACAAATAGATGCTATTCAAGGTTTAAGCAAGCGCCCTAAATTAATCGTAATGGACACGATGAATTTCTGGATGAATGTAGCTATGGACGACTTGAAACGCGTATTGAAAATGGTCGATGTGTTGTGTATCAATGATGAGGAAGCCCGTCAGTTATCTGAGCAATATTCTTTGAGAATAGCTGCTAAGATGATCATGGCCATGGGACCTAAAACATTGATTATCAAAAAAGGAGAGCACGGCGCCTTGTTGTTCCAAGAAGATAAAATGTTCTATTGTCCAGCTTTGCCTTTGGAAGAAGTATTCGATCCAACGGGAGCAGGAGATACCTTTGTAGGTGGATTTATTGGTTATCTAGCTCAGAAAGACGATGTGTCTTTTGAAAGCATGCGCCAAGCCATTGTATATGGTTCAGCTATGGCTTCCTTCTGCGTTGAGAAATTTGGAACAGAGCGTTTGTTTGAAATTAGTCCAGCGGATCTAGAGTCTCGTGTGAATGAGTTTAGAGAGTTAGCTAGGTTCTAAGCTCCCACCATGACCACATGTAATTCATCCAAGTTCAAGTATTGATTCGCTATTTCGCGCAATTCTTGAGCTTGGCATTGAATAATCTGCGTTTGAAATTGATCATAGAAGTCAGGCGCTAGGTTTTCCAACTGAATGACTTTGATTTTTTCAGCAATGTCAAAGGCCTGAGTAAGTTCGCCAGTAAAACTGCCCATCAAATAGTTTTTAACTAATTCTAATTCTTCTTCGGAAACCAATTCATTTTGTAATATCCGGATTTCCTTCTTGATTTCCTCTAAGGTTTGTTCGCTATTTTCTCCATTGACATCTGTGCCAGTCACCCAATAAGAGGACTCTTGCAGCGGCACTATGGAGGAAGATATACCATAGGTGAAACCTTTATCCTCGCGAATATTATTTTGAAGCCTAGAACCAAAATATCCACCTAATATGGTGTTCAGAATACTGAATTGGAAGTAATCTGGATGATTTCTTCCAATGGCTAATTTACCAACACGGATGGAAGTTTGTAAGGCTCCATCTCGACGGTCATGTTCGATTTGTACAGCTTGAGGTGTCACAATAGGTAGTTTACCTGGCCATGGCTGATCAAAGCGTAATTGTCCAATAAACCGGTCTAGTAACTGCAATTCTTGGTCGGAAATTCTACCAGAAAGGAAAATAATGGGTTTTACATTAGCCCAAGTAGATGTGTAGAAATCAAATAAATCATTTCGGCTTAAATCAGCTAAACTTTCGGGAGAAGAATAGCGTCCATAGGCATGATTTCCGAAAATTTGTCCACGGAATAACTGACTAGCAGCGAATGAAGTTTTTTGCCAATTCAACTTGTTTTTTTGGATCTCGATGGCAATTTCCTTTTCGTATTCTTCTTGACTAAATGTTGCTTCTTTGAGAAGTTCTGCGACCCATGGAATCAGAGCTTCAAAGTGTTTATTTAAGCCATATACAGAGAAATTGGCATTGTCTAGATTGGCTTGTATATCCCAAAAAGCACCTAAGAAATCAAATGCTTCATGTATTGCTTGAGCTGAATGAGCAAGTGTACCTCTTCTCATCAGATTGGCTACCATATTGGCTAAGCCAGCTTTCGACCCAGACTTTGATCCTGCTGGACTAATAATTTCCAGTTTGAAGACAGGTTGCTCTCCTAGATTAATGGAGTAAACGGGAATTCCATTACTTAGATGAAATACATCAACAGTAGGGAATTTCACTAATTCAATCGGGAAAGCAGGAGGGGGAGTGGAGCGGTCTAGCATGGTAGTAGGGTAAAAAAACAAATGACATCCCTAGGAATGTCATTTGAAATCAAAACAAGTAGCTTAGCTTATTTCTTAGAAGAACCATTATTGATAGCAGCTAATAAAGACACACGAAGTGTATTAGCTAATGGGCTACCAGAACCTGTTGGAACTAAGTAAGCAAAATCAAATCCGTATTTTTGGTCTAATTTGAAACCAACACCGAAAGTGAAATATTTACGATTTCCTTTCATTTCGCTTTCATTGAAATAACCTGTTCTCAAAGCGAATGAATTATTGAATAAGTATTCAGCACCGATAGAAGTAGTAATTTCTTTTAACTCTTCACCAAATCCGTCTGGAGCGTCAAACAAAGAACTAAAGATACCACCGATTGCTGTTGCATCGTTTGGATCATTTCCAACCTTAGCACCATTAGCATCGATTGAATATGGTGTTGGTACCATTAATTTGTTGAAATCTAAAGTAAAGGTTAAACGATTACCTTCTGAAATGTCTTTCGTTGTGGCAACACCAAAACGTAAGTTTGTTGGAATGAAGTTTTTATCAACGCCACCGTAAGAAACTTTACCAGATATGTTAGATAAAACTAAACCGTAAGTATATTTCCATTCTTTGGCAGAAACGCTGTTCCAATATAATGCTACGTCAGCAGCAACTGTTTGAGCAGGTTTCATAGCAACACCTGAACCATTGGTTCCTGTGTAGTTCCCTAATAAATTAGAGTTAATGTATTTTAAGTTAACACCTAAAGATAATGTGTTGGATAATTTACGAGCGTGAGATACAGTAATAGCATATTCTTTCGAATTGAAATTTCCTGCACTTTGTCCTGTTGAAGTAGTTGCTTGGAATAAACCTTGATCAAAATAGTTGATAGAGAATCCAAATGCTTGATCTTTGCTTGTCTTTTTGTAGCCAGCAATATTGTAAAGAGCCATATCATTTACCAAGTTTCTTAACCATGGAGTATATGATATGGAAAATCCTAAGTCCTTCTCAGCTGTAGCTAATTTTGCTGGATTCCAATAAATGGCGTTTACATCCGATGAAATAGCGACACCAGCATCTCCCATTCCAGCCGAACGAGCATCTGGAGCCACATTCAAGAATAACATGGTTGGTGTAGGAATTCTTCCTGAATTTATTTGACCAGAAACTAATGCTTGTCCAAATGCATAAGAACTAATCAAGCCTGCTACCAAGGTTAATAATGCTTTTGGGAATAATGAATTGTTTGTCGTCATTGTTTAAAAAAATTAGAGAGTCTATTCAGCATAAAGCGAAGTCCAAAAATAGGCATTTTTACGCTAATTGTTGTTTTATAAGCTAAAATATTTGTCAAAATTTATTTTAAGGTAGCTATTTTGCCCTTGTACTTACGGAAACCAGAACCACTTATATCTTTAATTTCAAGCATATAATAAGCTCCCATTCCTATATTTCTCAGCTCTGCTTCTTTGAATACGAAAGAAAGATCAATGAATTCAGAACCTCCTCCCAGTAAATTTCCGTTTTTTTCAACAATGGTTTGACCCAAGAGGTTGATAATTTTGAAATTATACTGATAATCCGACCAGAATTTTTCTTGACTTAGGCGAATATTCAACTGTTCTTGGAAGGGATTTGGATATACAAGGCAAAAATTAGCCGCAAGATTCTCTTTAGAAACTTGAAAACGAAACGATGACTCGCTCATGTTATTGTTTAAATCGTAACATTTTACCTGAATTTTGTAGATACCAGGTTCTAAATTTTGAAAAGGATAAAGTACCGTTCCTTCATTAGCGAAACCCGGATTTGGTTTATAATAATCCAGTAATGGTACTGTAAGCGTATCATTTATACTCAAATAGCTAATTTCTCCATTTAATTTTTGCCATAAAAAACCTACATCATCTTTGAGTTGAATTTCTAAGATCGGTTTCGAACTCGTGGCTTCTACATTGGGTTCGTTGATGCTAATTTGTATGCTTGGACCTTGCTTGTCAGATAAATTCTGTTGGCTAGTTTTGAGCCATATGGATTTAGCTCCTCCCCAGGTATTTCCTTCTTGATCTTTTCCGATCACTTTTAAATTTACTTCCTGGACTGAACTTGATAGCTGAGGAATGCTTTTGGGAGAGATTGTGATTTTACCATTCAAGATTTTACTGGATATTTTCCAAAATGTATCGCCGTCTTTTTGATAGGAAAATGAAGGGGATTTAGTCCCTAATGTTTTTTGAGCAAGCTTAGGTCCAATGAGTGTTACTTCTACTTCCTCTAAATTAGCAGAGATTGGAATGGTGATAGGTGTCTCAGAGCCAGCCAAAAGGGTGTCTATAGGTAAATCAATCGACTGGTAGGACCAGGGTAAGTTCATTGTGGGGTCTCCCAATAGACTAATATTTCGATTGATAACTCCAGCATGACTTTGATTTTTTGAATCTCGAAACAAATCCCCCATGCGATAATTTTTATCATGGGCATGTTCTTTGATAAGTCGATAAAAGGCTTGACCAAAGATATAATTACTACTTTGAAATACGGGTCTTGTAGTACTGATTAAACCAATGGCGCCTCCTTTATCAGATATAAGACTTAATTCGGACCCAGAAAGCACATTGGGGTCATCAAATCTTCCAAATTGACAAGTAGCGGTCAGTATCCATGGGAGATGTTGGGCATTCGTAATTTTTTGAATATCCTCCGTTGTCCAGATTTTTTCATCCGTCCAAACCGTTTCTGCCCCATGTCCAATAAAGTGAATAAAATCCCCATATTTTTCCCAGGCATTTTTCACCTGTTGCTTAGTGGCTTTCGAGGTGTAAATCCCATTTGTCATTTCCATCGGATATTGATCCAAATAGATTTTTTGTTTCTGAAAAATGGGGTTACTCTGGGCTAAACTGCTAGAGAAATCTTCAGCATCTTGAGTATGTAAATTCGAATCGCCATCATCTGCTATCCAACTGAATTGAAATAGAGAAGCTTTGGCCAATTTTTGTTTTTCTGAATAATCTATCAGTTTATTGACCAGTACCAAAGCTTCGTCGGGATTCCTAGCGGGTAATCGACCAACTCCTATGGATAAGCTTTCATTGATAGGGAAATCTCCTTCTATCCAATCGCCTTGACCTGAAGCAAGTAAACCAAAATAATCATCAGAAGCATAACTTAGGAGCGGATGATATGATTCTCTACTTTCATAAGTGGGTACGTAGCTGGACTTTTCAGCTGACGTGGATATAGTATTCTTGTTTTTATAGTCGATTGTGGCATCACCTAACAGTATAACGTACTTTAAAAGGGCATTTGGCCTATTTTTTTGATCATATAAATAATCTCGAATAGCTGTTACATCTTGTTTACCTCCAGAATATTCATGATAAATTAAATCGGTGGTGATGACAGTCGTTTTAATATTGGCTTGTTTATTTTTATATAGGGCGAGTTTTTCGGCGGCAATATGTAAGGCTGGGCTGCTGACTATAATGAGTTCGCTAGTTGGATTTTGTTTGATATCTTGGTTGGCAAGCTGTTGAATGAAGCTAGGTGTCGACAGTTTAGTCGGATCAAAAAGTAATAGGCTACTTCCAGCAGAGGCAGTGATTTTAGCTTTGGCTTGATCATTTGAGAGGCTAAGCCAATCCTGCTCTCCATTTTTTAACCAAATTTGATGTTGTTTAGATAGATTTTGAATAGAAATACTGAAGGTAGAATCTTGAAGATTGGTAAAATAATACAATGGATTTTCATTCGTGGCATTGAGTATCCTAGGGTAATTGAGTGTTAGGCTATTGAGATAGCCTGTTCCAACGGAATTGACATAATTGATTTTCCAGGACCACTGATTGTTTTTAATGACGGGAATCACTTCACTTGAAAAATTTTTGATTTGTACTTTTTGATCATATCGATCCCCGGATATGCTATTTAGTACCCATGGTGAAATTGTATTGTTTTCTATGGTGAAATAGAATGTTCCTTCTTTAACGGAGCTGGAGGCTAATTGGCCAAAAAGTTGGGCTGCTTTCCCTTCTTTGTAATCTTTGATGGGATATTGAATGATTTTTTCACTATTTCCATAAAAGGCATCACCGAGCCATTGTCTTCCTGATTGAATGGCATTGGTTAAATCAGGTTGATAATGAAAATGTGACCAAGCAAAATCTAAGCTTGGATCTTGGCCTGTTTCCCATTTGCTTTGCTTGATTCTCTTGGTACTTGGACTATCCCAACGGATAAAGTAGTAAGCGGAATCACTGTAGGGATGAGTGTCGGTTTTCCATTTTTTTAGAACTTTATCCCATTGAGTGAGATGGGGAGACTCAGCGAAAAAACAAATTTGATCACTTTCATCCCAAATACCGTTCTCTTCTCCGATAAATAAACTGGTAATAGGCTCTAAATCTTTTAATCTAGTGCTACTAGTTAATTGGGGGAGCACACCTCTTTGGCCTTGATATACAGCCACTTTCTGAGGATTAATTCGGCTAGGATCGATTTTGTGTTTAAGTAGCCATTCTTTATTAATTTGATAGACACCAGTTTGAGTAATGGCAACTTTTGTCCATGTACCTTCTGATAGGACAGAATGCGATTGAGCTAAATTGATCCGAGGAAACAGGAAAAAAGAAATGAAAGCCAAGAAGAGATGTCCAGGACTAATCGGTCGAGTGGTTTTCCAATAGGCTAACTTGGGCATTTTTGGCTACTAAATAGAGTTTCCCGCTAATCTGTTCTTTGCAAATGTAACGTGTTCTACGAAGTTTCCCTTTGACTAGTCGGAGGTTTTTTAGAAAAAACAATTGATTTTCTTCTAATTCATGTAGACTAACTAATGGGTTTTCAGGATCAAAGGTCTTTAAAACTTCCACCAAAGGGGTATACATGGAAGAAGAAGCGGTTGGGTTTTTCAGGTAGGTTTGTAGGACTAAAACGAAGCGTTCAGGGAGTAATTCAGGATCAAGGATGGGTTCAAACAATTTGTAAAACTCCTGTTTCCATTCCTTTCCATGTGGAGATACCTTGTTTTTGAAAGCTAGGTAAGTAGTTAAGTGGGCAACCTCATGAATGTAGGTGACCAAAAAAGCATAAGGATTGAGGTTGTGGTTGACCGTAATTTGGTGCCCTTTTTTTGGGGAAAAACGGTAGTCCCCTAATTTGGAACCACGTTCTTTACTGACAATAAAATCAAAAGAATAATCTTGCCAAAGCTGAAAACAGTACTCAGCTACACTGGCGGGGAAATGATCGAAAAAGGATTGAATTCTTTTACTTTTGACCATTGTGTAAAGGGCATAAAAAAAATCCTTCGCATGCAAAGGATTTTTCTCTCTTTTGCTTAGAAATTATTTCTTAGCAGCAGTGTCAGCAGCAGCAGTGTCAGCAGCAGCAGTATCAACAGCAGCAGCAGCAGCAGTATCAACAGCTACAGTGTCAGCAGCAGCTTCAGTTTTTTTCTCACCACAAGATGCCAAAGTTACCATTGCAGCAACGAAAGCTAGAGCGAATACTTTTTTCATTTTTTTGATATTTAAGGTTTGAGCTACAAAACTAATGGATTGAATCGTATCTACCAATTATTCCGACAAAAATTTTAAGAAATTTTTAAGTATTGAGTCGAGGTTAATTGAAAAAATGCCAATGTGGCCAATAGGGGCACTTTTTTGATTCTAAAAACATTAAGTAAATCTTAAGTATTTCTAAGAATTGAACAAAATTAACGGATTAAATCCTTGAAACGGTCGTAAAATCCACTGCTTTTGAAGGTGAAAGATTTGTGTAAAACATAGTTTGACACAAAACTAAAGCCCATTCCATTGATGGTTGTAAGCACTTGAGTTAGGTTGATTTTTTTAACAGAATAAGGGATTTGCCAATAAAAATCACTCATGATCGTATTTAAACCTCGGTAAGGAAGAACACTAAAAAACCAAGTGACAAATCCAGAAAAGGAGGCGACCATTAAGAACTTGATCATTTCTCTTCGGGTCTGCTTCGACTGACGAGCATTGAAAGCGAATAATTTGGTTAAAATAAAGCCAACAACCAGAGAAATGTAATAGGCAGGTAGAATGGATTCTTCGTAGCTTACTTTAAACCAATCTTTAATAAGGCCACCAGCTACCAATTGAACTATGGCACCCGTTCCCGCAATGAGGAAATAGGCGAGTAGGTCTTTTTTATTAAATAGTTTAGAGTTCGATTTGCTCAAAATGGCTAATAATTAGAAAACGCTTTTGACTAAGCTAGGGTAAACGCCTAAAATAATGGTACCCAATGTGCAAGCCCAAAGGGCCATTTTGAATAGTACAGGGACTTCTATTTTTTCAATCTCACCAGCTTTTAAGTATACAGCTATAATACCTTTGAAATAATAGTAAATACCGACTGCAGACATTAAGATGGCTAAGATAACTGGGTAGATAATATTTCTACTAAAGGTATCTGAAAAGATAAAAAACTTACCCCAGAAACCAGCTGTTAAGGGAATACCAGCTAAAGAAAGCATGGAAATAGTGAAGCATAATGCTAAACCTGGGTTGTTTTTAGCTAAACCTTCAAATGAACTGAAGTTTTCTGGTTTCTCCACGCGGGCACTTTGGTATTCTGAAACCAAAATCAATACGGCAAATGCTACCACTGTGGCCAACGTGTACGATAAAGAATAGTATAGTATACTCGATGTCGTACTAATTTGCTTGGAACTAACGGTTAATAAGAGGTAACCTGCATGAGAAATACTAGAAAAAGCTAGCATTCTTTTAACGCTCTGTTGATATACAGCTGAAATATTTCCTACTACCAGTGTTAGCATACTGATGAAATAAACAGGTAATACCCAAACAGTGTATAAGCTGCCGAAGATGCCAGAAACCAAATGGAACAAGGCTGCAAAGCTGGCTGTTTTCACAATGGTTGACATAAACATCGTGAAAATGGTAGGAGCCCCTTCGTATACATCAGGTGTCCAAAAGTGGAACGGGGCTGCAGATACTTTAAATAATAGCCCAACGATGATTAACAATACACCGATGAACAAGAAACTAGGCATGGATTCTGGAGCTGTATTGGTCAGAATAGTCCCTATGTTCGACATGTAAAATGAGTGTGTAGCTCCGTAAACCAGGGTTATACCAAATAACAAGATACCTGTTGTGAATGAACCCATTAAGAAATATTTAATGGCTGCTTCATTGGAACGAAGATTTCTCTTGTCGCTACCCGTCAAAACATACATGGCAACTGATAATATTTCTAAACCTACAAACAGGACAATCATGTGGTCGAAGGACACCATTAAAATGGCCCCAACAACTGAAAACAGCATAATGGCATAGTATTCTGCCGGATGAGTGTGCTCATCATCTTGACCAAATGCCTTAGAAAAGGCCACGACAAAAAAGGCGGCCAATTGTATGATTAGACTAAAATTAATGGAAGTGTTGGTTGTACGGAACATATTCCCAAACCACAATAATTCATGATTCCAGTCGGAAACTGTCAAAGCCATGGAAACCACTAAAAATAATAGGGTAACCATTTGTATCGTTTTTCTTGGGAACCAAAACCCTAAGAATAAGTTACTAATACCAAAAAGAGATAAAGCAATGATAGCCGTCATAATTGTATGCGATGCTGTTTATATATTTTCGGGCTTCTATTTTAATAAAGAAACCAAAGCCTGAACACCTGGTTCAGTAAAATTTAAAATCCAAGTTGGGTAAACTCCACCCACAATAACCAAAACACAAAGTGGAATTAATACCCATTTCTCTGCAGAACTTACATCTTCAAAATCTTTGGTAATGCGAGAAAAGTTGCCAAACATGGTCTTTTGAATCAGACGTAGGGTATAAACAGCACCTAGAATAATGGTGATTCCTGCTACTATACCTATGATCATGTCATGATCAAATACGCTTTTCAAAAGTAAAAACTCACCGATAAATCCATTGGTCAAAGGTAAGGCTACTGAACCTAAGCTTAATATGACAAATGCTACGGTTAATACATACGAGTATTGTGTAATACCTCCCAATTGAGCAATTTCTCTAGATTTGGTTCTTCTTTCTATAATTTCAATGATGAAAAATAAACCAACTATATTGATACCGTGAGATAACATCTGATATAAGGCCCCTTGAATACCTTCAGTACTTTGACTTAAAATACCTGCCGACATCAAGCCTACGTGAGCAAAGGAAGAATAAGCTAATAAACGCTTGGCATCTTTTTGCTGAATGGCAATAATGGATCCGTAGATTATTCCAATGACAGAAAGGATAATAGCTGTGTTGCCCCAAGTAATCATACCTAAAGGAAACATAGGTAAAACTAAACGAATTAGCCCATAAGTACCCATTTTTAACATGATTCCAGAAAGAAGCATGGTAGCTTGAGTAGGAGCGACCGTGTAGGTATCTGGTTGCCAAGTATGAAAAGGGAAAATAGGCATCTTGATTGCAAAGGCAATAAAAAAGGCTAAGAATAAATTTCCCTGAATTCGCTCTGGCAACATGATAGCCGTTTGGTATAGCGTTTCAATATCGGAAGAATGACTACCTGGTGTTACTAAATACACGTAGATTAAACCAATCAATAAGAATAATGAACCAAATAAAGTATAAACAAAGAATTTGAAAGTAATCGCATTTTTGTTTTCTCCTCCATAAATGGCAGCTAAGAAATAAATGGGTAATAAAGAGGCTTCAAAGAAAAAGTAAAATAAGAAGGCATCTTTCGCTAAAAAAGCTCCCATTAAGGCAGTTTGCATGGCTAGCATTAAACCTTGGTATTGAGCGTTATTGGCTTTATCGGAATTAGCTGTAGTGGCTACAATGAATGGAACCATCAGGGCACATAATCCAATTAAAATACCATTGACTCCATCTACCCAAAGTGAAAATGAAATTCCTGCTTCTTCAATCCAAGGTTTAGTAAAAACAAGTCCATTTTCAGCAGCAGCGGCATCTTTCAAGACGAAAGCAGTAGCTACCAATTCAATGATGGAAGCTATCAGCGAGATAGCAAAAGCTTGTTTAGGCTTAGCGACCAAAAGAATGGCGCCTATAACAAGTGGGAAAAAAAGTATAAATAGTAAAGACATACCTTATTTTTTCAAATATGAATTATAATATTCGTGAGCGAAGCGTTAAAACTAAGATAAGCGCAATAGAAACGACCATCATAAAAATATAGTAACCTACATTTCCTGTTTGAGCTTTTCTAATTTCATCTGAGGCAGTTTTAACCGTTTTACCAACACCTTCCACGATTAAATCGATCACCAAGAAATCAATTACCTGCGCAAAGAAGGTAGATAATACTTGGATGGGACGAACAAATACGAAATCGTATAATTCATCAATGTAGAATTTACGATAAATGACTTTTTGGATACCTTGAATAGACTCATCATTTCCTGGAACGGCTTTCTGAATTCCAAAATAATAGATGGCGAAAATGGCAGGCAGGAATGCAGCTAATAACGGAGCACCCATTTCCAAACTAAATAAAGAAACTTCACCAGCAGTATGAGGCTCAGGTAAAATCGGAGCTAACCAATGAGCTAAAAATTCATTTCCTCCAGCAAAATGAGGCAGGTTGATGAAACCTCCACCTACGGAGAATACCGCCAAGATAATCAAAGGGATTGTCATACTCCAAGGAGATTCATGCAAATGATGTGCCTGTTTTTCAGTTCCTCTAAAGTCGCCCCAGAATGTTAAAATAAACACACGGAACATGTAAAAGGAAGTCAATGCAGAACCTAAAATGGCTAAACACCACATAGCAAAATCGTGGTGATATAATGCTGCTAATATTTCATCCTTAGAAAAGAATCCAGCAAATGGAGGAATACCAGAGATAGCGATGGTTCCTAAAAGGAAGGTAATATAGGTAATCGGCATTTTGCTTTTCAAGCCACCCATTTTGCGAATGTCTTGTTCATCCGACATGGCATGTATCACCGAACCAGCTCCTAAGAATAATAAAGCTTTGAAAAAAGCGTGAGTCATGACATGGAAAAAAGAAGCAGTATAAGCAGATGCTCCTAGACCCATAAACATGTATCCCAATTGAGAGACTGTTGAATAGGCCAACACTTTTTTGATATCATTTTGAAATAAACCAATAGCCGCACCTAATAAAGCCGTGGCTAGTCCAATCCAGCCTACAAAATGTAAAACCTCTGGACTTAATTCAAACAAAGCATTAGCACGAATAACCATGTAAATCCCAGCTGTCACCATGGTAGCAGCATGTATTAAAGCAGAAACGGGTGTTGGACCTGCCATAGCATCGGGTAACCAAGTAAATAGCGGTATTTGGGCTGACTTACCCATCGCACCAATAAATAAGCAGAAAGCGATTAAGCCAATATTGCCTACTTCGGTTCCGTCTTTGATGGTAGAAAAAATCGTTTGATAATCTGTTGTGCCAAATTCTTGAATCAATAAAAATATACCTACTAAGAAACCTAAATCTCCAATACGGTTCATAATGAAGGCTTTTCTGGCAGCATCTCCATAACTATTCTTTTGATTCCAGAAGCCAATTAACAAATAAGAGCATAAACCTACACCTTCCCATCCAATGAATAATACGGTGAAGTTAGCCCCTAAAACCAAAATCAACATGAAGAAGATAAACAGGTTTAAAAAGGAGAAAAACTTACCAAAACCAGCGTCATGTGCCATATAGCCCATGGAATACAAATGGATTAAAGTACCTACACCTGTGATGACCAATAGCATCATGATGGATAAGGCATCTATTTGGAATGCAAAAGGAATACTTAAATCAGCAACTTTAATCCAATCCGCTAATTGAATAATTTGAGTTTGACCATCAAAATTTAAAAACAGCTGAAGAGAAATAACGAAAGCAACTAATGGAGGGATGGTTCCAACGATTCCAGCAATTGATTTCGATAATTTCGGATAAGCCAAACCATTGATGGCAAAACCAATCAGTGGTAAAAGAGGAATTAATAGGAGTAATGACATAGTCGAATATGCGATGAAATTGTGCTGAAATTAATTTTTTAACTTATTAAGCACACCAATATCGATGCTTTGAATGTTACGATAAATCATAACGATAATGGCCAATCCCACAGCTACTTCGGCAGCAGCTACGGCCATAATAAAAAAGACAAATATCTGCCCTGAAGGATCGGAGTAATAGGAAGAAAATGCTGCCAGTAATAAATTTACCGCATTTAACATTAATTCTATAGCCATAAATACGATGATGGCATTTCGGCGAGTAAGTACACCCAATATTCCAATGCAAAACAATGCCGAACTTAGCATGATGTAATTGGTCAATGGAATGGTACGTATTATTTCTGGTATGGATTGCATGGTAAAAATGTAATGGTCAAATAAACAAATTGCCTATTCAAACGAATGCTTTTATGCGGGGCAAAAATAGGAAATAAACTGACAAAATAGAAATTATCTAGGGGGCTAACGCTGAAAACCTTTTAATTTAATTTCGGTTAATTTACGTTTGGTATCCATAGGGAAATCGCCTTTCATCATCCAATCATAGTAAGAAGGATCAGTTTTTAAAACATCGGCAATGGGTCTTCCAATGTATTTGCCAAAGTTGAATACCGCTACTTGATCTTTATTATAGACCATGCGATTGGCAAAATCAATGGAATTGGAAGCACTTAATTGATGTAAAACAGCTACATCATTCTGAATAGGGAAGTATTCGTTTCCTTCCGCATCTTTCATGGAAGTGTTTTCGTAATGCTTTACTTGGGCATTTAATACTTCCAAAGTAGCTAAGACATCGGCTTCCGCACCATGAGCGCCAATCAAATCTTTTTGACAATAAAACTTGTAGGCCGCAGTTAAATTACGAGGCTCCATCATGTGGAAAATTCGCTGAGCATCAACCAATCTTCTGTTTTTTGTATCAAAATCAACATCACTACGAAGAAATTCTTCTACCAACATAGGCACGTCAAAGCGGTTGGAATTAAAACCCGCTAAATCGCAACCTTCTAAAAATTGAGCCATGGATTTAGCAATTTGCTTGAAATTGGGCTCATCCTTGACGTCCTCATCATAAATTCCATGAACTAAAGAGGCTTCCAATGGAATTGGAATACCCGGGTTTACACGTCTCGTTTTAATGTCAACCGATCCATCAATATTTGCCTTAGCTATGGAAATCTCCACGATTCTATCTTTTTGTACCTGTATTCCGGTTGTTTCTAAATCAAAGAAGGCAAGCGGTTTGGTTAATTTCAGTTGATGCTCCATAGTATATTGCTCATAAAGGCTTTGCAAAGGTAAATGATTATTACCTTTGTTGGATGATATTTCAGCCTAAAGCCATTTTTTTTGATTGGGACCATACTTTGTGGGATCATGACCGTAATTCTCAAGAGGTTATATTCGAGTTAGTGGAAGAATTTGGTTTAGACAAACAAAGTCCTCTATCAATCTCTTCTATTTGGGATATCTACCAGCAAATCAACACAGCTTTATGGGATGATTATCAAATGGGCTTAATCTCCCAAAGTGATTTACGCGAATCTCGTTTTTTACGCTTTTTCGATGCGATTGAAGTACAAGGACCTGCTGAGGAATTTTCAGAACAATTTCTGTTTAGAACACCACGTAAAACCCATTTAATGGAGGGAGCCAAAGAATTAGTAGAAGCTATTTCGGAGCACTACCCTTTATATATTTTAACCAATGGATTTGAAGATATTCAACATATTAAAGTAGCCTCCTCTGGTCTAGGACATCATTTTAAGGAACTAATCACATCTCAAGGTGTGGGAGCAAAAAAGCCGGAAATAGCATTTTTCGAATATGCACTCGGACGAGCAAATTGTTCTGCCCAGGAAGCTTTGATGGTAGGGGACAATTGGCATGCCGACATACATGGTGCCAATCAAGCAGGAATTCCTGCGATTCATTATAATTTGTCAGATGCTTCAGAAGCTATTTGGCAAATCTCTGATCTAAAACAAGTGAAAAATCACTTAGAAATTTATTCAAATAAGGATAATTGATTGTCATTCGCCTTGCGATCAAATATCTTTTTATCTCGAATGAATTTTTTGTTTTCCTCTAAAAAGGAAATGAAACGCTCTATTTGTTGATATAAAGGATTGAAATCGACCGATTGCAATGGGTAAGATTCTACATATACATCTTTAAAGTCAGTAACGACATAATCCAATTGCTCGATGCCGTATTTCTGAAGACCTAACAAATAGAGATTTTGGTGATTTTTAGCAAAACGACCGGGTTCATAAAAAGAAGTACTTTTTAAATCAAAAGCAGTTTTTTCTCCTACACCATCTACATAACCATATATCATGGCGTTTTTATAGCGAGATTCTACATAAAACTGGGTTTTATACTTAGTAGGCAATAATTCCCTCGCTTTATCAATGATTCCTTCCTGGAACAATTCTTCCCCTTCTCCTAGTGTTACCGCTCGTTCAAAATCCACTCCCTTTTTTTGCGCGGCTGTAGTGGGCTTTTTAACTCGATTGATGCGCTCAATCATCTCAATTTCATCGACAATAATTTTGCCGTTTGCATCTCGAGATTGGTTTAAATATAATGCGTAAGAATTGAGTAGGGTAGGGTATAAACGATACAGCATGATGCAATTTATCCAATTTCAAGTCGAGATACAATCTCGTTTCCAATTAAGTGCTTTTCAGTAATCTCGGCAACATCTTCTAATTGTACATTACCATAGAATACCCCTTCTGGATATACGACCATACTTGGGCCTTTTCCACAGAAGTCTAAACATCCTGATTTTTGAATTCTGATTTTTTGATCATTACCCGATTCCGCCCATTTAGCTTTGAATGCTTCTACTAAGGCCATCCCATGTTCAGAACCGCAACATTTTTTGGGAGCTGGCTTATCGTTGGTACAAATAAATACGTGTTTTTCGTAATACATTTAGAAATTAGTTTAGATGGATGACCACTGGGCAGTGGTCAGAATGTTTTACTTCGGGTAAAATTTGGGCATGAGCAATACGATCACGCAAAGGCTCACTCACTAAATGATAATCAATACGCCAACCTAAATTCTTACCTCTGGCACCAGCTCGATAACTCCACCAGCTGTAATGATGAGGTTCAGAATTGATATGTCGGAATGAATCCACAAATCCTGATTGAATGAAGTTTTCCATCCACTCTCTTTCTTCTGGTAAAAATCCAGAGCTATTGGCATTGGATTTTGGATTATGAATGTCGATGGGTTTATGGCAAATATTGTAATCACCAGAAATGATCAGGTGAGGAATTTCTTTTTTTAAATCTTCAATGTATTGATGGAAATCGGACAACCAAATCATTTTAAATCCTTGTCTTTCATCACCACTGGATCCAGAGGGCATATAAACACTCATGACAGAAAAATCCTCGAAATCAGCTCGGATAACACGGCCTTCTGCATCATATTTTTCAATGCCACAGCCAATCGTGACGGCTTTTGGTGAAATTTTAGAAAAAATGGCTACCCCAGAGTACCCTTTCTTTTGGGCAGAATGCCAATAAATTTGATATCCCAATGCCTCAATTTCCGAGGTGTCTACTTGATCAATGTCAGCTTTTAGCTCTTGCAAACAAATGACATCTGGATTCTCTTCTTTCAGCCAATCAATAAAGCCTTTTTGAATAGCGGCTCTAATTCCATTGACGTTATAGGAAATTATTTTCATAGGATTATTCTTGTTCTGAACTAAATACTTCAGATTTGAAATATTGAATGATATGAGCTTTAATGAGAATTTCTTGTTCTTTTAAGGGCATTTGTGGCACAGCTTGCACTAAATTCCAATGTGGCCAACCATCAGCATCCAAGCCTTCTAGCGCGTAAAACCCACTAAAACTTAAAACTTTACAGGTGGCAATGTGCATTAAATCCTGCTTTTGTTCTTTTGTAAATGTTACATGACCTTTACCCAATTCTTGTACACCAATCAAAAAAAGAACAGAATCTACATCTGCAGGTCTTTTATTAAATTGATTTTCTAAGAAATCAAGTATTTGATTCCATTCAGTAGAAACGATGCTTGGTTCAAAATCCATGGGTAAGCAGGAACATTTAGTTCTGCAAAGCTACTTTGAATTTGGCAGATTCAAGCACAGCTTGTTGCCCTTTTGGATTATTGGCGATCAGAATTAATTCGCCTTCTACAAAATTCGAGGTGATTTTTGTTATATTGACACGGCCCACGCCATTCTTAACTCCTTCTTTATTAGGCAAACTAGATTCGAAGAAATTGTTTTTATCCTGGTAGTTATCTAGGTTCTTAATCAAATTACCAATGTTGGAAATTTCTCCATCTCCTGGTATAAAATAGGTACCAGGACCTTTAATCTTAAAGATTTTCAAATAAACGGATTCTAGATTTTTTTCCTGTGTACAAGTAAGTGTCAAAACTGGATTCCCCATTTCATTTTTTACTTGAGCTTCAATATTCTTAGTCTCAATACGGTGATAATCTTCTTCATCAAAAACGATTTTACCAGCAAAAAAGCCTGGTTCAACAGGTTTTTCAGAAAAAGAGGATTGATAACTAAACATGAATACGATGATTCCTAACCCTGCATATAATATGTTAATTGGGTATTTCACGAAGGAAATGAAGAAAACGCCGATGGGGTTTTTATCAATTTTCTGCCAAAATCGGACTTTCGATGAAGTAGATTTGTTCATACTTTTTTTTGGCTTAACGTGTAGAAACAGGAATGTTGAGAAGAAAATCAGCTACAAAAATATTATAACTATACTGATTTGCCAAGATTTACTATAATATTTAATGCTAGATTTATTAAGTGGTTATTTTTTTAATCTTGAATAGAATTGTAAATCAATTGGTAAATTTGAAAACTGTTAATCAATTTATTAGTTAATAAGGTTGTGTAAATGAAAGAGGATCTTGATCAATCTGTTTTAAAGCATCGGTTTGCCAATGGCAGAACTGAAAAAAGAAATTTTAAAAAAATGAAGTCTTTTTCTATTCCTTCTTTATTTAAAAGTGAATTGATTAGTCGAGTCAAGGAAGTTCGCCGCTTGGGAGATAAGCTCAAAAAGGACTTTAAGCCTTCTGTTTTTGATTTTGGCCCCGTAGAAATACTACTATCACGTCATTTTGGCTTTTGCTATGGCGTTGAAAATGCGGTTGAAACTGCCTATAAAATCATTGAAGATAATCCACAAAGGCGGATATTTCTACTTTCTGAAATGATTCATAACCCAGCAGTTAATGCCGATTTATTGGAATTAGGTGTTAGATTTATTCAAGATACCTATGGAAATCAGTTGGTGGCATGGGAGACTTTAACCAAAGATGATATTGTCATCATCCCAGCCTTTGGCACAACCTTAGAAATTCATGCTATTTTGGATGAAATTGGCATAGATTTATATGCGTATGATACCACATGTCCATTTGTGGAAAAAGTTTGGAATCGAGCGAATCAAATTGGGCAGAATAAATACACGGTCGTAGTCCATGGAAAACCAAGTCATGAGGAAACTAAAGCTACTTTTTCTCATTCTCAGGTAGTTACCCCTACGCTCATTGTGAAAGATTTGAATCAAGCTAAACAATTAGCTTATTATATCCGGAAGGAAAAGTCTTCACAAGAGTTTTATGAAGAATTTGAAGGTCAATATTCAAAAGGCTTTGATCCTGAAAAGGATTTGCAGAGAATAGGCGTGGTTAATCAAACCACCATGCTGGCGATAGATACCCAAGAAATTGTGGAGTATTTGAAAGCTGAAATTGTCCAATTTTATCAGTTGGAGCCCCATCAAATAACGTCTCATTTTGCAGATACCCGAGATACCCTGTGTTATGCCACCAATGATAACCAGAGTGCTACGTATGGTTTAATAGCTGAGGAGGCAGATTTTGCCATTATTGCTGGGGGATATAATTCCTCTAATACTTCACATTTGGTAGATTTATGTCATGAAAAATTACCCTCTTATTTTATCAAGTCTGCCGAAAAATTGATTTCTGAAAATGAAATTCTTCATTTTGATAATAAAAAGAAAGAGGAAGTTTTCATTCAAAACTTTATTCCCCAAAAGCCTAAAGTACGGGTTTTACTGACCTGTGGAGCGTCTTGTCCAGATGCCGTAATTGAAGAAATTCTCCGAAAACTGGTTTCTTTTTTCCCTGATGCGAAGAACGTTGACCAGGTTGTGGAAAACTGGTCGCTAGAACAGGCTTAATTCAAATAAGAATCTAGGATTTTATTTACTGCTGGAAGATAACCCTCCCCGAATAGGTTTACGTGTACCATCAAAGGGTATAGGTTGTAAAGTGGAATCCGCTCATGAAATCCTTTCAATATTGGGAATGATTCATGGTATGCTTCATAAAATTCTTTTTCAAATCCACCAAACATCGTAGTGAAGGCAATTTCAGCCTCTCTCAAACCATAATAGCAAGAAGGGTCAACCAAACTCACTAAACCATGTTGGTTTACCATGGCATTCCCTGACCATAAGTCTCCATGCAATAATGCAGATTGTTCATTGGGAATGATGGATGGGATTTTGTCGTACAGTTTTTCAAATGCCTCATTTGTTGCTCCATCGATTTTTCTATGGTAAGAGGCTGTGTCTACTTGAAATTTCAAACGGTTTTGAATGAAAAATGATACGCCATTTTTGTCCCAATGGTTTACTTGTTTGGCCGCACCTATGAAATTGTCATAGTCTAACCCATGTCCTTGATGCGCATTGGTTTGATGCAATTGAGCCAATTTAATTCCAAAATCACTCCAATAATTTTCTTTTTTTTCTGCCGTTGGAATGCATTCCATGACGAGGTATTCTTTTTCATCCATTTGTCCCACACCTAATACTTGTGGAACAGGAATAGTACCTGTCGAGGCAATTAAACCTAAATTTTTGGCTTCTGCTTGGAATAATCCCTGGTGATCACCTTGATTCCATTTGATGAAATATTCACCTTGTGCAACTTTGACACGAACAGCTAGATTAAAATTACCTCCATAGAAAAATTGAAAATCTTCAATTGTCCCAATTTCTCCTAAATTTTGGCGGAGAATACTTTCTATAAATTGATACTGTTCTTGTGATTGTTGCGACATGCTGGACTCAATATTCTTCAAAAATACCAAAATTGAAACTCATGGGCAATTTTATTTTGCCGCATCATGAATGGGATGCGTACGAAAATTCGTATTTTCAAGTTCTGACTAGTTCTGATTAGAAAAACCTGTGTACAATCCGCTTCAAAACCAATTACGAAACTATCATAGACAACTTTCCCGAAAGGAGTTGTGGAGAGCATTGCTACATGCTGCGATCTGGGTTTTAAGCTTGGCATTTTTCTTGATTTTACTTGAATATTTGGCTTGGTTTTCTTCTACTATTCGAGGAGTGTTTTTAGCCACTTTCTTTGTGGGCTCAACGGGGATTCTTCTATTTTTTGTTCGAAAACCTTGCTGGGATTTATTCCGTTCTTTGGATCAAGCGGATTACTATCGACTTGCCATCAGTTTAGGTCACCACTTACCTAAGGAACATGCTGATGCATTGATTAATGTGCTGCAGCTGCAAAACCAAGCACCCGAACATTCCTTGGAGTTGTGGCAGGCTGCCATTGAAGAGAAACAAGCCTTTTTGAAACAATATCGCTGGGAAGAATTCATTCAATTATCGGAATTGAAGAAATCATTTTTCTTGTTTTTAGGTCTTTTTGCTGTATTGGGAATAGGACAAATCACCTTCCCCAATTTGTTTAGGAAACCAAGTTTACGAATTTGGAATTACTCATTTCATTACCCTAAAGAATTACCTTTTGATTTTGTTGTGGTTAATCAACCTTTTCAGGCTGTAGCAGGAGAAAACACAGAATTTCTAGTTGAATTAAGGGGTAAAAATTTACCCAGTGAAATGTTTTTGCATTGGGATGGAGAACGAATATCATTAAACCCGACTGAAAAAGCACATCAGTTCCGAGGAGTTATTCCACCCATTCAAGTTGAAAAATGGATGCAGTTTGAAGCAGGAGGGTATTTTTCAGAGCCTCAGCTTTTGCCTTTAGTTCATCGGCCTGGTTTAAAAGAAATGACGATTCATTTGATCTATCCAAGCTATTTAAAAAAGACAAATGAAACCATCCATCAAGCAATACCTTTAAAAATTCCAGAAGGGACCATTGTTCGTTGGGATATGACCTCTGAAAGCGCACAGCAATTAGGGATTCAATTTCAGAATAAATCAACGGTGGATTGGGCGAGTCCCAATTTGTTAAAAACTAATTATCAATTAACTCGGACGATTAGTCAAAGCACGAGCTATCAAGTGGTAGCTCACAATGCGCAGATGCCTGTGCAAAAAAGTGTCATGCAACCAATTGAGGTGATTTTAGATCAAAAGCCCAATTTGCAGACTCAATGGTTAGAAGATACACTTTATTATCGTTTTCGTGTGCTGAACGCTTTGATTGAGGATGATTATGCTTTGGGTCAAATGCGTTTAGGATATCAAATTAAACGAAAAAATGCAGCAGGTTTCTCCACAAAAAAAACGCAATGGATCCCTATTCAAACGGGAACTAAACGATTTGAGGTGGAATATATATGGCGATTAGACTCCTTGGGTTTGCAGCCAGGAGATCAAGTACATTATCGGGTAGAAGTATCAGATCAAGATGGGTTACATGGGCCCAAGTGGACTCAAACAAGCATGCAGATATGGGAGTTTCCGGAGTTAAAACGCTTAGAGCAAAAAATGGATCAACAGGCTGATCAAGCAGAGAAGCAAGTGTTGAATTCCTTGCAAAAGGCTCAAAATATGAAGCAAGAAATCAATGAATTAACCAAGCGTGTACAATTGGGAAAGGAAGTTGATTTGAAAGCACTACAAGAAGTCTTAGACAAAGAAACAGCCTTGAAAAAGACCATTGATGAGCTGAAAAAGATGCAAGAACAGTGGATGGGGCAGCAAATGAGTTTCCAGCAAGTGGATCCTACTTGGATGAAAAAGATGGAAAACTTACAGAAAATGATTTCTCAACTGTGGGACCCAGATATGGAAAAGCGCAGGGATGCCTTGTTGAAGAACTGGGAAAAAGAGTCAGCAACCCTATGGCAAAAACATTTGGATCAAATGCGAAACCAAGGGAAGAATATGGAGCGGGAATTAGAAAGATTGCAGCAGTTTTATCAGGAATTGAAAGTAGAAAAAATGCTGGATGAATCCATTTCACGTTGGAAGGAATTAGCCAAAAAGCAGGAGGAATTAAGTGAAAAGAACAACGGGAAAAATGAACAAGATTTAGCGAAACAACAAGAAGCCTTAAATAAAGAGGTAGAAGAAGAAAGGAAAAAGTTGGATGAAATTGCTCAAGAAAAAAAGGAGATCCCAGGTGAGCAGGATTTAGATAAGGAAGAGAAATTGCAGGAGGAGATGGAGGAAAATTTAGATAATGCAAAAGAAAATTTAGAAAATAAGCAATCTAAACAAGCAGAAACGAATCAGAAGAAAGCTGCCGAAAAAATGAAAAAGTTGGCAAAAAAATTGGAGGAGCAGCAAGAGCAGCAAGAATCCATGGAAGTGGCTTTGAATTTAGCTCAACTTCGCTTGTTGATGGAGGATTTGTTGCAACTATCTTTTGATCAAGAACGAATCATGAAAGCTTATAAAAAGATTCCAGCTGGGGACGTGGCTGTAAGACAAATAGCTCAGGAGCAAAATAAGCTAGGAGAGATGGCCATTATATTAGAAGATAGTTTGATTTCTTTAGGTAAAAAATTGATGCCTTTGTCACAAACCATCACGAAAGAAACGGCAAACATGAAACAAAGGATGCAGGAAGCATCTCGCATGATGAAAGAGCGTAAGTGGGATATTGTACCTGTAAGGCAGCAAGAAGCCATGGCAGCGACTAATCAGTTGGCTGTTTTGCTTTCTGACTTATTAAGGCAAGTTCAAGACCAAGCAGCTCAAGCGAAATCAGGTAAAAAAGGTAAGTCGAAAGGAAATTCAAAAGGTAATTGGGGGCAAAGGCAACAGCAATTAAATCAGAAAGCGAGGAAAATGGGTTTACAGCCCATGATGATTACCAATGAGGAATTGATTAAAATGGCGGAGGAACAGGCCCAGATTCGTCAGGAAATGGAACAAAAATTGAATGAATTGCAAGGTCAGCCAGGAAATCAAGGTTTACAAAAATCGTTGTCAGATTTAATCAAAGATATGGATAAAAACGAGTCGGATTTGGTGAATAAACGCTTGAATAATTCCATGCAGCAAAGACAAGATCAGATGCTTCCAAGATTGATGGAAGCAGAAAAGGCGTTAAAAGAACAAGGAGAAGACCCGAAAAGGGAATCTAAAACAGCTTTGCAAAAATGGAAAGAAAACCCTCCTCCCAACTTGGCTCCTTTCCTTAAAAGACAAAAAGAGAATCGTGATTTATTCCAAAATGTACCTGTGGAGCTATTGCCATATTATCAGCAAAAAGTGATGCAGTACATGGAGAAGATTAAGCAAAAATTGAAGTGATTTTTTCCTAACGCTGGCAAGGTTCCAAACCTTGACAGCGTTGTCAAAACGAATGAGATTTTGTACTTATTGTCCAATAAGTTGATATTCAAAATGCGTGTAAATAACAGGAAGAATTTATGATTTCTTCTTAAAAAGAGGTACTGTGCTGCAGGGTTCGCCAAAGAACAAACTCTTGACTAATGGTTGAAGTTTATGAGCAATTTGGACATAGGCATCAGTAGGAACAGACTCTTTAGAACATCCTTTTATCACGACTCTTGCACCTGCTAAATCTTGAGTAGTCAACTCATCTATACATTGTTTGAACAGAATTTTCTCTAAATCTTCTAAGGTTCCAAATGCGATTGTTTTAGCATATGGACTAAGATGTATACTTAAAAGCATAAATGCCCAAGTGGGTATAATGGCATCATTACTACAACCCACGGCGACATGTTTATCTTGATAGCTAGCCCAGTCATGTTCAGCCAGGAAAATACGAAAGTCTTTTTCTTTCAAAACCAATTCCATGAATAACTGAGGCTTAATGTCAAGAAAAATTCTTTCACCAGGAACACGCATTTCTTCCAAGTCCAATTGAATTAAACCACTTTGTTTTACTCGATTGACGATTTCTTCTTCCATTACAATGCTTTATTTTTTGGCTGGGTCCCCATGAATTCTTTCAAATAATCGGGTTCTAAGCTAACCAAATCTTGGAAGTTTTTGTTCAAATATTCTAGATAAGCTAAAGCTCCCATATATTGTGCTTCTGGAAATAAAGGTTCTTTAACAAATTGAATATTAGGATGTTGGCAGGTATTTTGCCATTTTTCAGCACCATTACCAAAGGCCATTAAAGTTATGCCTTGTAGTTCAGCAAAGGAATTTTCATCTAAAATGATGGCTTTAGAGGCTTGTACCTCTTTCAAATCTTCTAATTCATAACAGGCTGCATAAACCTCCATTCTTCGTGCATCAAGCATGGGAAGTAAACGAACGTGAGATTCTACTTGTTGATTCTGACGGAAACCCTGCGCTAGTATTTTTAAAGTCGGTAATGCTATTAATGGAATGTCCAATCCAAAACATAATCCTTTTGCCGTGGCTAAACCAATTCTTAAACCCGTGTAAGATCCCGGTCCCATGGATACAGCAATTGCTTCAACTTGGGATAAATTCTTTCCATTTTCTTGTAATAGCGTATCAATTAAAACGGTGACCTGTTTCGAATGTCCACCTTCTTCTACAATTAATTTTTGAGCAATTAACTCTCCGTTTTGATGTATTGCCACGGAGCAAGTTGGCGTAGATGTTTCTATACTAAGAATCAAATTCATGTTATTTTCCTGCCAAAATCGATTGAAAACGATTATTCTGTTCAAATAATTTTAAAGCCTCTCTAATGGATGGGTCTTTTGAAAATGACCACTCATTCATCCCTTTTTGGAGGTAATAATGTTGGACAATCTCTTGTTCCAACAACGTACTGATATCTGACTGATAGGCCGATAATTCCCGGTCCATATTTGAAGCCCATTCTTTTCTGAAATTTTGCAAGGAGGGCTCCATGTTGGCATAGGATTTGTCTTTTTTTGCCAATTCACTGATGATATGTAATTGTTTTTCAATTTGACTTTCAAACTTGAAATTTTGCTTTTTCAACCAAGTACAAAAGGCCTGATATTCCGTCGTATTTAAACTGAAATCCTTAGCTGGAGGAATATTGGGATGGTTGCTACGGAAATAACAAGCATATAAGAAGATCATATGTTGCTTCTGTAGGGCAATCGTAAATGAAGAAGTAGTAAGTTTATCCACCGTAATATCAGGAGTTATTCCACCCCCATCCACAACTTTACGGTGATTTTTAGTATAAAATGTCTTACTATTTGAATCTTTTAAGGCCACTGCACTACCATCCGGATTTCTATGTTGATAATCGATGGCTTGAATACAACGGCCACTTGGAATATAATATTTTGCCGTAGTGATCTTCATTTTTGTTCGAAAAGGTAAATCTCGGGTAACTTGAACGAGGCCTTTTCCAAAGCTTTTTTGACCAATTAATACGGCTCTGTCATAATCCTGCATGACACCTGCCACGATTTCGGAAGCAGAAGCAGAATGATTATTAATCAATATGATTAAAGGCAATTCAGGCTCCATGCTGGGGTTTAGAGCATTATAGGTCTTGTTCCATTCTTCCACTTTTCCGCGAGTTGAAACTACTTCTGAGTCTTTGGGAAGGAATAAATTACAAATATCCACGGCCTGAGTTAAAAGTCCACCCGGGTTCTCTCTCAAGTCCAAAATCAACTTTTTCATGCCCGCTTGCTTCAAACTCTGTAAGGCATTTTTTAATTCTTTGGCTGCGGATGCATTAAAATCCTCTAATAATATATAACCTACACCAGGTTGAATGATCCCAGAATAAACTACATTTTTGATTTGAACAGTTTCTCGATTTATACTAATTTCTTGTGGAGTTGTTTGTCCATTTTTAATCACTTTAACCAAAATTTTAGTACCTGCTTGACCACGTAAAAGTTTGGAAGGATCTGCTTCTGGTTTATCAGAAAGTGCGATACCGTTGACAGATAAGATTTGATCTCCAATACCCAATCCTGCTTTTAATGCAGGACTATTTTCTTCAATGAATGAAATGCGGTAAGTATCATTGATTTCTGCAAGAATGATACCAATACCTTGATATTTCCCCGTTGTCATCGTTAAGAAGTCCTCCAACTCATCTTCAGGATAAAAGACAGTATATGGGTCAAAACTTTTTAATAAAGCATCGATGGAAGTTTTTACTGCCTGATTGGGGTTAACTTCATCAACATAAAATTTATTCAATTCCTTGAAAACAGAGGCATAGATATCCAGGTTCTTGGCAATCTCAAAGAAACGATCTCCTGGGGAGCTAAATGCTAAGATGCATATGATACTGATTCCTGAAAGGGAGGCGATGAGCCAATTTTTGATGGACTTAGGAGATTTCTGTGGCATCTTTTTTGGTATTGCTAAATTCTTGCAAGACTTGCTGCATTTTTTTATTGATCCGATCAAATGGCTCAATTGTAGAAGCAATATAAACAAAAGCCAGAAAATCTGGTAATTTCTCTTTGCCTTCTCCTAGGTGAAAGGTTTTGTTCAAACGGTAAGCTTCTCGGATTCTTCTTTTGATGAGATTCCGATCTACAGCTTTTTTGAATTTGCGCTTTGGGACGGAAATAAGAATTTGTGGAAATTCTAGTGGCTGAGGGCCAAATTGATATAAAACTCGAAAAGGATAGACAAACCGTTGTGCTACGATTTGACTATCCTTTTGGAATAGTGAATCTATGATTTTGACTTGCGTAAGTCGCTCGGATTTTTGAAAAGTAAACTTCACAGCATGAAACTTGTTGTACAACTAAGCTAACCTGAAATCTTCTTTTCTAAGATCTAAGGCTTATTTTCCTCTCTTTTCGTCAGAAACTGAAAGTTTGTGACGACCTTTAGCGCGACGTGCTGTTAACACACGACGACCATTAGCTGTAGACATACGCTCACGGAATCCGTGCTTATTTTTTCTTTTTTTAACCGAAGGTTGAAAAGTTCTTTTCATTTCTTTAACATTTAAATATTCGAAACTGATTCGAATTGGGTTTGCAAAGGTACAAAAAAAATATTTTTAACAAAGCATTCGGTTTAAAAAAATAGAAAGAGTTTTTGAGGAGGCTGTTAATTTAATAATAGAGCTATTTATTCATATTAATCAGGACCCCAAGAATTCAATAATTCCCAATTTCTTCCGACAATCTCTATCTTTGTGGAATCTATGAATTCACCCAAGGTTTCCATCATTACCGTTTGTTATCAGTCTGCGGCTACGCTTCGACAAACCATCGAGAGTGTATTAGCTCAAGATTATCCTAATCTAGAATATTGGGTCATTGATGGCGGTTCTAAAGATGACAGCCTTGCCATTTTAAAGGAATACGAAGGTAGAATTCATTTCATCTCAGAAAAAGATCAAGGAATTTACGATGCCATGAATAAAGGATTGGCTCGTGTGTCAGGAGATATCATTGGGATGATTGGTGCAGATGATTTTTATCCAGCAAATGATGTTATTTCCTCCGTAGTTACTTGTTTTCAAAAAAATGGTACAGATACAGTATATGGTGATATACAGTTTATCGATCCAATCAGCGGAGCTTTAGTCCGGTTTTGGTCGGCCGGAGAATACCAACGCAACAATTGGTTGTGGGGTTGGATGCCTCCTCATTTGTCCTTTTATGCCAAAAAAACGGTCTATGATGAAATTGGGCCTTTTCGGACCGACTTTACTTGTGCAGGGGATTATGATTGGATGTTGAGAGCTTTATATAAAGCCAAAAAATCGGCCGCATATTTGCCTAAAACACTAATGACGATGCGCAATGGAGGTACCAGTACCGCCTCATGGAAACATCGATTGGTGGCTAATCGAGAAGATCGACAAGCTTGGAAAGATAATGGACTTCAACCTTACTTTTTTACTTTATTCCTAAAGCCCGTTCGCAAAATTTTTCAATTGTTCAATTCTGAGAAAAAAGCAGGGAGTAAATTATAAATGGTAAATTATGAATTATAAATGATGTATAATTTTTAGCATGAAAAATACATCCATTTACCATTCACCATTTACAATTAAAAAAGGTCTCTGCATTGCTACAAAGACCTTCTTTTTGTGGAACTCGAAATCATTAAACTTTGATTTCAACATCAACTCCTGATGGTAATTCCAATTTCATCAACGCGTCCACAGTCTTAGCTGAAGAAGAGAAAATGTCAATTAAACGCTTGTAAGTGCATAATTGGAATTGCTCACGTGCTTTTTTGTTCACGTGTGGTGAACGTAAAACAGTGAATTTCTCAACTTTAGTAGGAAGTGGGATAGGGCCAGAAACAACTGCTCCTGTAGCTTTAACCGCCTTAACGATTTTTTCAGCTGACTTGTCAACCAATGAATGGTCGAAAGATTTCAACTTGATGCGAATTTTTTGATTCATGTTGTTTGGTTCATTAAGTGAATAGGAAGCGAAAGAACCATTTACTCCGTTTCCCATAATATTCTGCACAAAGGTAAGTCAAATTTTTAAACTAGCAAAGAGGGGGAGAATGTAGAATGAAGAATGTAGAATGAAGCATGAATTTTGGAACTATTTAAATTCTACATTTTACATTCTACATTGACTAAAACTTCTGCCTATTAACTGCCTTTTCTTTTGCCTGTGCAAAAGCGGAAGCTTGGGTTTGGAATAGAGTAGGATCTGATTTTCTTAGACGATTAATTGCTTCTTCTGCGTAGCTTATTTCTCCTTGTTGGAATGCCTCCAATATATATATGGGATAAAACTCAGCTAATTCTTCATTCCATTGTACGGCTGCTAAACTTGCTTGATAAGCTTCTTGGTGCTTATTTGCTTGATGTAAAATGGGAAGGGCTTGTTGTAGAATGCCGACACTAAATGGATAGGATTGAATAGCTGCTCTAGCTTGTGCCAGGTTTTCCAATTGAACTTTTGCTTTAACTGCCAGTAATTGCTGTTTCCAATGTTGTAATAGGAGGCGGTAAACTTGAGCCTTTGATTCATTTTCCTTTTGAACAAGCAAATCCAATTTATTTAAGGCCCTCAAAGGTTGCTGGTGATAAAAATCTTGCCAAGCATCGAGGAAGGTTATTTCAGGGAATTTCTGTAACCAATTTGGGTCTTTTAGCCATGTTTGAATGGGATAAATGATCGACTGCCCCTTGAAATACAGACTACTATTGTAGAGTAATGCAAAATCTCTTACATCGAGTTGAGCTTCAAATGCTTCATGTGTGAAGTTATCAGGTAATGCTTGTTTATTTTGCCACACTTTGGCTAGTGTATTGCTCTTCACTGCCTGATCTGGACTTGAACTCCAGCTTTTCAGCTCTTCCATGTTTACTAGCTTACTGCCATGACGTACATCGAAATACAGTAGATTTGCCCAAGTAATTGTGCTTTGAGGTGCTAATTCCTTGGCAAGTACTAAGTAGTAAGCAGCTGAATCAATTTGTTTGATTTGTTCATATACCCTACTTAATTGCGTGGCGATTTGAGGACTTTCTGGAAATAGCTGATGTGCTTTCTTGAGAGTAAATAAAGATTCAAACCATTGGTTTTCATTGCCGTAGATATTAGCAAGCGCCACAAAGTTTTTCTCCTCTGGATGTTTAATTTGACTGGTTTGTAAATAATAGGCTTGTTTCTCAACATCACCAACTTCCTGCGACATTCTAGCCAAACTCAAATTGCTTTTTTGATTTAATTTGCTGTGAATCATGGCATTTTTATAAGCCAACTCCTCCATAAATCGATCTCCAGCAAAATGTTCTATATCGCCTTGCTCATTATAATAAGCAGCCACAATTTGGTGCCATGCAGTGGCTTGTCGAGCAAAGACCCAAGAAACACAAAGTATAAAAATTCCAATTTGAATGAGGTAAATTGGAACAAAATGAGCCTTGTGGACAACTTTAAAAATGGCCAAGTTTTCCTGAATGGGTTCTTTGAAGTTAGTCCAAAGAAATAATGGAAAAAGTAATACCATGGCAAGGTGAGTCATGATAGTCCAACTTTCTATGGCATGTATGCCTACTTCATTGTTATTCCATACAAAAGGGATTAGTACAGAATGGCTAAGTAAGAATAAGGCTCTCAATAGTTTTTGCTGGGATTTGTCTTTAAAACGAAGACTTTGAAACATTCCAAGAGCAACACTGATTTCAAAGACAATAAATGCTGGGATAAACAAAGTAGAAGACCAAAAGTTCCACAGGTTTCCCGAACTCAAAATAAGGTTTACCCCATAAAATAGGATGAATCCAAAGAACTTTTTTTGGCTGGACGCCTTGTCGGGGCTATGAGAAATTTCTAAAAGGAAGGTAGGGATTGAAGAGCTACATATAATAGTTAGTATTCCTGTGGATAAGCAGGCTAGTAATACCCAAGGACCATGTAAAAAGTTAAACCATTCATTCAGGGTCAAATCTATATTTCTCCAAACTAGGATCCCACACCAAAGTAATAGTCCCAATGTGATTTGTCGCTTGGAGATTTTAGCCCAAACCTGGATGAATTGTCCAAGCATAATCAATCCTGCAAGCCCGAAAATAGATCCAACCATAATTGGCCATAAATCAGGAGCTATTGATTGAACATAGTAATGCTGACGAATTAGGAAAATGGAGGATTGAATTTGATTTTGGGATTCTGGGAATAGGGAGACAGTTTGAGGGATTAATTCACTGACTTCTTTCCAGGTCAAGCCCTCTATTCCGCCCCAAACGTATATTCCAAGGCAAATGGTGCCAAGCAAGGAAGAAATGATAAACCAGATGGTAGGTATTTGATCAGTTCGTTGTTTCATGTTCGGGGAAAAAATAGGCAATGTGTCTATAACGTAAATTTCTGCATAAACTTTAATTCATTCAAAGAAAAGGGCGGATATCGACAAAAAATAGCAAAAAAATACAAACTTCGGTTTTGCTAATTGGAATTTACCGACTAATTTTGCAATCCGAATGTCAATAGCATTCGATTCAATAACAATTCTTAGTTTTTAAGCTAACAAATTTATTTTTCAAATGGCAAACGCAGTTAATAAAGGAAAAGTAGCCCAGGTAATTGGCCCAGTAGTCGATGTAAGCTTTGAAGGTGAAGGCTCTCACTTACCAGCTATCCTAAATGCACTTTCTGTTACCAAAACCAATGGACAGGAACTTATCTTAGAAGTTCAACAACACTTAGGAGAAGATCGAGTAAGAACCATTGCGATGGAAGGTACTGAAGGACTTCAACGTGGACAAGAGGTAATTGACAAAGGAACACCGATGACAATGCCAACTGGCGATGGAATTAAAGGCCGTTTGTTTAATGTCGTAGGAGAGGCAATCGATGGTATTACACAGCCAAAATCAGCTGCTGGATTACCTATTCACCGTGCTGCTCCGAAATTTGATGAGTTAGCAACAACGACAGAGGTTTTATTTACAGGTATTAAAGTAATCGACTTATTAGCTCCTTATGTAAAGGGTGGTAAAATTGGTTTATTTGGTGGTGCCGGTGTAGGTAAAACAGTATTGATCATGGAGTTGATCAACAACATTGCGAAGGCTTACGAAGGTTTGTCTGTATTTGCAGGTGTTGGAGAGCGTACTCGTGAAGGAAATGACTTATTACGTGAGATGATTGAATCTGGCGTTATTAAATATGGTGAAGAGTTTAAGCATGCTATGGAAGCTGGTGAGTGGGATTTGACGAAAGTTGATGAAAACGAATTAGTAAAATCACAAGCTACCTTAGTGTTTGGTCAAATGAACGAACCTCCAGGAGCACGTGCTCGTGTGGCTTTGTCAGGTTTGACAGTTGCGGAGCACTTCCGTGATGGTGATGGAGAAGGACAAGGTCGTGATATCTTATTCTTCATTGACAATATCTTCCGTTTTACTCAAGCAGGATCTGAGGTATCAGCTTTATTAGGTCGTATGCCATCAGCGGTAGGTTATCAGCCAACATTAGCCACTGAAATGGGTGCTATGCAAGAGCGTATTACATCGACTAAGCGTGGATCGATTACTTCAGTACAGGCGGTTTACGTACCTGCGGATGACTTGACTGACCCAGCTCCAGCAACAACGTTTGCTCACTTAGATGCTACTACGGTACTTTCTCGTAAAATTGCTGAGTTAGGTATCTATCCAGCGGTAGATCCATTAGATTCTTCATCTCGTATTCTTTCGGCTGAAGTTTTAGGAGCTGCTCACTATAACACAGCGCAACGTGTGAAAGAAATTTTACAACGTTACAAAGAGTTACAAGATATCATCGCTATCCTTGGATTGGATGAATTATCTGAAGAAGATAAATTAGTTGTATCTCGTGCTCGTCGTGTTCAACGTTTCTTGTCTCAACCATTTTTCGTAGCTGAACAATTTACAGGCTTAAAAGGCGTTTTGGTAGACATCAACGATACCATCAAAGGATTTAATGCTATTATTGACGGTGCTTATGATCATTTACCTGAGGCAGCGTTTAACTTAGTAGGTAGCATTGAAGATGCCATAGAAAAAGGTGAAAGATTGTTGGCAGAAGCTGCTAAATAAAAAATAGATATGTTTGTAGAAATTATTACACCCGACCGTAAAGTGTTTTCCGCAGAAGCTTCTGTGGTGACTTTACCTGGCGTTAATGGTTCCTTTCAAATTTTGAATGATCACGCAGCTTTGGTAAGTACTTTGAAAAAAGGGTTATTAACTGCCGACAAAGAATCATTTGAAATTGAGGGAGGAGTTGTGGAAGTATTAAATAATAAAGTGCTTATCCTTGCAGAAGGCGTTAATTAATTCCATGAAAAACTTAGCCATTGTTTTGTTTGCTGTAGTCCTTTTAAGTAGTTGTTCGCAACAAGCTTATTTGACTGGTTCTTTGATGACTTTAATCAAAGAAAATCAACTCCCCTTAGAGAAGATTCAGTTTTACAATGACAATGCCCTTTTTCTAGAGAGAGAATTGAATGCATCTGATGCCAATGTTAAATCAGGTAAGATTATTTTAATCAATGGTAAGTCAATCAATCGTGTAACATTAGAGCAACAGACACCTGGCGTTTTAGTGAAACAAGCCAATGATCAATTATTAATTTCCTTTGAAGCAGGAGCTGGCGAAGAAAAAAGTTTGCACTTCGGTCCAGTTGTTGGAGAAAGAGGAGAGTACTATTATCAATTGGTAGATGATGCAGGAAGTCCCACTTTCTCTCGATTGAATTACGATGGAAATAAATATTTACTCTACAATAAAAAGAAGGTTCGTCTGATGATTATGAAGTCTTCATTCTCAGGTTTGAAGGTGAATAGTAAAAGAATGCGAGGTAATCGTGTGAGATAATCAGAAATATTTAGGAATTTTGAAAATAGGATGCTTGCATCCTATTTTTTTTTGTCTCATTTTTACATAATGGTATGCAAGCATACTAAATTAATTCCTTGATTATGAAAGCAGAAAGTACCTTTGATTTCCAAATTAAATCAGCCTGGTATGCCATCAGCCGGATGTATAACACCTATGCCGCACAATTTGATATGTCCATGGCAATAGGTTATGTTTTATTACATATAGATAAAGATGGAACTCCTGCTACTAAAATTGCACCTGCATTGGGACTGGAAGCTAGAAGTTTGACGCGAATGCTGAAAACCTTAGAAGATAAAAAATGGATACGGCGAGAGACTAATTATGCCGACAAGCGCGTTGTAAAGATATTCTTAACCGATTTGGGAAAGAAGAAAAGAGATGTGGCTAAACAAGGTGTTATATTATTTAATGAGAAGTTATTTGAACGAATTGGTTCAGAGCAATCCCAGGAGTTCTTTAAAGTAATACAATCCATTAATCAGTTTTTAGAAGAAGATGCCACTGAAATTCTTCAAACATTGAATCAAAAATCATAATTACACTCATCAACAACTATTGAATAACATTACATTTCATCAACATTTAAATTCAATGACCATGCCTACGAATAAAACAATGAAAGGGGGAGAGTTTTTAATTCGTCCACTCTTGCCTGAAGAGTTATTTATTCCTGAAGAGTTTTCAGAGGAGCAGAAGATGATAGGTCAGACATGTATTGACTTTATCAAAACGGAGATTCAGCCTCGTTTGGAAGAAATGGATGGTGCCAAAGATAGCTCAGTCATGGTGGACATGATGGATAAGGCAGGAAATCTAGGTTTATTGGGAACATCTGTGCCAGAGGAATATGGTGGATTTGGTATGGATTTTAATACCTCGATGTTAGTGGCTGAGGCTTGTGGATCAGGTCATTCATTTGCCGTAGCCTTATCTGCTCATACAGGTATTGGAACACTACCCATATTGTATTATGGTACTGAGGCGCAAAAAGGGCACTATTTACCTAAGTTGGCATCTGGTGAGTGGAAAGCTGCCTATTGTTTGACCGAGCCAGATTCAGGTTCAGATGCAAATGCAGCCAAATCTAAAGCTGTTTTGTCAGAAGATGGAAAGCATTATTTGATTACTGGTCAAAAGATGTGGATTACCAATGGAGGATTTGCAGATGTCTTTATTGTTTTTGCCAAAATTGCTGATGATAAAAACTTGACTGCATTTATTGTAGAGAAAAGTTTTGGTGGAATTACTATGAATGAGGAAGAGCGCAAAATGGGGATTAAGGGTAGCTCTACGCGTCAAATCTTCTTTAACGATTGTCCTGTGCCAGTTGATAATTTATTGTTCAAACGGGAAGGCGGATTTAAAATAGCGGTCAATATTCTAAATATTGGTCGAATTAAATTAGCTGCAGCGGTAATCGGGGCAGGGAAACGAGTTATTGATCAGGCGGTTCAATACGCGAATGATCGTAAGCAATTTGGACAATCCTTACATCAGTTTGGTGCCATCAAATATAAGATTGCTGAAATGATTGTAAAAAATTATGCTAGCGAATCAGCTTGTTACCGAGTAGGGCAAAACATTGATGATACCATTTTGGAGTTAAAAGCGGCTGGAATGAATGATTCTGAAGCCAAATTAAAAGGAGTAGAGCAATTTGCTATTGAATGTGCTTTGTTGAAAGTGCATGGTTCGGAGACCTTGGATTATTCAGTAGATGAAGGAGTTCAAATTTACGGAGGAATGGGATTTTCAGCTGAGGCTCCCATGGATAGAGCTTATAGGGATTCTAGAATCAACCGTATTTTTGAAGGAACCAATGAGATTAACCGATTATTAGCAGTTGGAACCGTAATTAAACGTGCTATGAAAGGGGAGTTAGATATCATGACGGCAGCTATGGCAGTAGGGAAGGAGATATTAGGTGTACCCGATTTTTCCACTTCGGTACCAGATGGAGTTTTTGGGAAAGAGTATAAAGTGATTGCGAACTTGAAAAAGGCCTTGTTGATGTCGGCTGGAGGAGCCTTACAGAAGTACACGACTGAAATAGAGAACGAACAAGAAATTTTGATGTCATTAGCTGATATGATGATTGAGATTTATGTAGCGGAGTCTGTTTTAGTTCGAGTGGATAAATTAATTCAGCAATCTGGAGAGGCTAGCAATGAGATTGCAAAAGAATGTGCATTGGTATATTTGCATGAAGCCGTTGACAAAGTTCATCATCATGGCAAAGAAGTAATTACTGGTTTTGCTGCCGGAGATGAGTTAAACGTTATGTTAATGGGATTGAAGCGCTTTACCAAAATAGATCCTAAAAACTTGAAAGAGGCCAGACGCAAAATTGCGGATGCTGCTATTCTTAAAATGGGCTATATTTTTTAAAAAAAAATACTAATAAGGACAAGATTTAGCGATTTCATTCATACTTTTGTGGCAATTATATTTTAAACATTGAGTCATTAACCCCCAAACCGAATCATCATTATGAAAAAATTACTTTTAGTAATCGCTCTGATGCCATTTTTCTTTTCTTGTGCAAGCAAAAAGAAAATTGCTGATTTGCAATCACGTTTAACAGAACTACAAGCTAGTAGTGACCAATCGCTTGCTAAATCAAGAGCTGATCTTGCTGATTGTCAATCTTTAACAGCTAGTTTACAAGCTGAAATTAAAAAGAGAGATGCCGAGTTAGAAGCAAGAACTGCTTCATTGAAAAACTTGCAAGAGCAATTGGATTACATGAAAAGAACAAATACTAATTTGTTAGATCGTTTGTCTGATTTGTCAGTGATTAATAAATCAGGTGCTGAAAGTATCCGTAAGTCATTGGATGCCTTGAATGAGCAAGGAAAGTATATCAAGGATTTGAACTCTACTATTCAACGTAAGGACTCCATCAATTTGTCATTAGTAATGAACTTGAAGCGTTCTTTGGCTGATGTAAATGATGAAGATGTAACTGTTGAAGTGAAAAAAGGTGTAGTTTACATCTCTATTTCTGATAAACTAATGTTTGCTTCTGGAAGCTCAGTAATTAACACAAAAGCGGAAGCTGTATTAGCTAAAGTGGCTAAAGTGGTTAATGATCATAAAGATTTAGATATCTTAGTTGAAGGACATACTGATAGTGTACCTATTTCTACAGATTGTATTAAAGATAACTGGGATTTAAGTGCTAAGCGTGCTACTTCAGTTGTTCGTTTATTGCAAACTAAATTCTCAGTAGATCCTGAGCGTATGACTGCAGGTGGTCGTGGTGAGTTTGAACCACAAGCTGAGAACAAGAGCAAGTCTGGACGTAAGATGAATCGTCGTACTGAAATCATCGTTACTCCTAAGTTAGATCAATTCTTCAATTTGTTAGCTCCTCCATCAGGAAAGTAATCAAATTAGATTATAAAGGAAAGGGCCTCATTTGAGGCCCTTTTTTTATGCGAAATGTTTTTTGACTAAGTCGAGTTTTCGACGAGAAATGGGAATTTCGTTGCCCAAAATAGTTGTTAAAGTATTGGTACCTTGGAAATTCTGACCTGAAATATTCTCTCGATTGACTAAGTATGATTTATGTGCCCGCAAAAATGGGTTCATACGTAATTGAGATTCAAATTTCTTTAGTGTTTTGGCTATGGTGATTTGTTTCTTGTTTTTTAGGAATACGATACTGTAATTTCCTTTTCCTTCGATGAACACGATGTCGTCCACTGGGCATTGATCAATGCTCGGCAATTTAATGTCTTTTTTCATAGGTTGATTATTGTTAAATAGGTAACGTAAATTTACTCAACAAACTGTGATTATCTGTCCTGCACTTACTAAGTGGTAAATAATCATTTTAAGTGGTAAACCTTTATTTTTTAGCATACGTAGAATTAGGTTATTTTTTATCGATAATTACTATGTGTTGATAATGAGGCATATAGCGGCAAATTGCCTGTACTTCCGTAAACTAAACACTATCAATTCTTAGGGCTATATTTACGTCGTTTAAACTGTAGATTGTTTTTTGTCTGCCGTAAAATACATTCATCCATCAGTACAAGCAGTACATCAAATGAATCTTAAATTGGCAATATAATAACGGAGAAATAGGGCTAAAAAATATTTTTTATGAGCTATTTAATTTTTGAGGCCGTGCCTTCGAGAACCTACGGCACATGAATTTTGTGGATGATTTTATCTTGTGTATTCGAGAACCTTGGGTACTTGAACTGTATTGTTGTTGTAAAATCTTTAAAGTCTCTTTGGCAACATCAGATATTTGAACTTTGAATAGTAAATTTATTTAAGGTCTTTTAGGTTCTTGAAGGCACCTTAAATAAAAAAGGCAAACCATAAAGATTTGCCTTTTTACTTGTAGCGGGGGCCAGACTCGAACTGACGACCTTTGGGTTATGAGCCCAACGAGCTACCAACTGCTCCACCCCGCGATATATCGGAGTGCAAAGATGCAGGGTTTTGTCGAGAAAAACAAGTATCTTTGTATTTTAATATTCATTCCCAATAAATAGGGTGTGTTTTTTCATATGGCATCTCCTCACAAATCTGGATTTATTAGTATCATAGGTAAGCCGAATGTCGGTAAAAGTACCTTAATGAATGCCTTGGTAGGTGAGCGATTGTCGATTGTGAGTTCTAAGGCCCAAACCACCAGACATCGCATTTTAGGGATGTTGAATGGGGAATATGAAGGTACACCTTATCAAATTGTCTATTCAGATACACCTGGGGTTTTGATGCCCAAGTATGAATTGCATAAATCAATGATGCAGTTTGTAAAAAGTTCATTGGAGGATGCAGACGTCGTATTATATGTAACTGATGTATTTGACGAATATGAAGATTTAGAATTTTTGACGAATTGGAAGGATCATACGGATACTCCCATTTTAGTTTTATTGAATAAAATTGATTTAGTCGGAACTGAAAAGCTTCAGGAACGGTTGGATTACTGGCGACAAATATTTCCTGATAAGCCTATTTTGCCTATTTCTGCTTTGGAATCAGTGCATTTAGATCAAATCTTTGAACATATTGTAGCCAAATTGCCTGTTCATCCTCCGTTTTTCGATCCGGAAGAATTAACAGATAAGCCCGAAAAGTTTTTTGCATCGGAAATTATCCGAGAAAAGATATTCATGAATTACAAGAAGGAGATTCCTTATTCTTGTGAAGTAGTAGTTACATCTTTTAAAGATGAGCCTACTATTTTACGAATCGCCACTGAGATTTATGTAGAACGCGTCTCACAGCGTGCCATTTTAATTGGGCATAAGGGAGAAAGTATCAAAAAAGTAGGGATTGAAGCCCGCCAAGATTTGGAGAAATTTTTTGGTAAAAAAGTATTTTTAGAGCAATTTATCAAAGTGGAGCCAGATTGGCGTGCAAAGGCTGATAAATTGCGTTCATTCGGGTATTCGCTCGATTAATTTTAATAACATGTCAAATATAGTAGCAATTGTTGGGCGTCCCAATGTAGGAAAGTCGACCTTGTTTAATCGATTGATTGAGCAAAAAAAGGCAATCATGGACAATGTGTCTGGGGTTACTCGGGATCGCCATTATGGCTATGGTCAGTGGACGGGTAAGTTTTTTACTGTAATCGATACAGGTGGTTATGTACATGGTTCAGAAGATATGTTTGAAGGAGCCATCCGTGAACAAGTAGAGATGGCCATGGAAGAGGCGGATGTACTATTATTCGTAGTTGATTGCCAAGTTGGGTTAACGGATTTAGATAAGGACTTTGCCAAGGTATTGCGTAAATCAAAGAAGCCAGTGATTATTGTAGCTAACAAAGCTGATACGCATGATAAGGCTTTTGTTGCTGCGGAATTCTATGAATTAGGACTAGGGGATCCATACGCTATAGCTGCTGAAAGTGGAAGTGGAACAGGGGATATGTTGGATCTAATGGTTTCTCATTTTAAAGAAGAAGGTGTCGAAAATCCAGAAGCTGGCGTGCCTCGTGTTGCTATCTTAGGTAGACCAAATGTTGGGAAATCATCTTTCTTAAATGCATTACTTGGTCGTGAACGCTCCATTGTTACTGATTTAGCAGGTACCACTCGTGATGCCATTCAGAATCGTTATACATTGTATGGTAAGGATTTTATTATTACTGATACAGCCGGTATTCGTAGAAAAGCCAAGATTGATGATAATATAGAGTATTACTCTGTATTGCGTTCAATCAAGGCTATGGAAGAATGTGATTTAGCGATTATTTTAGTAGATGCTACTACCATTGATTTCAATACTGGTCTAGAAGCCCAAGATATGAACATCATCAGTATGGCAGATAAAGCTAAGAAAGGGATCGTTCTGATGGTGAATAAATGGGACTTGGTGGCAAAGGACACTAATACGGCTATTAAGCTGGAAAATGCGATTAAAGAGCGTTTAGCGCCGATCAATTATATGCCAGTGATATTTACTTCGGTCATGGAAAAGAAACGTATTTTCCAGGTGGTCGAAAAAATGTTAGAAGTATTTGAGAACCGTTCTCAGAAAATAGCTACATCTAAATTAAATGATGTGATGTTGGAGGTAATTAATAATTATCCACCTCCAGCTTGGAAAGGTAAATACATCAAAATTAAGTATTGTACGCAAGTATCGACACCTTATCCTACTTTTATTTTCTTCTGTAACTTACCTCAATATATTAAGGAAAGTTATGAGCGGTATTTGGAGAATCAAATGCGTAAAGCATTCAAATTAGAAGGAACTCCTATTTCTTTATTTTTTAGGAAGAAATAATAAATCTAATTCGGCTAGGGGCATTTTAGACAATGTGCCTTTTGAGCCTACTGCAATTAGTTGTTTATTGTATAGTATGATATTATGAAAGTGGGTTTCGCCAAGCGAAATCCACTTTTTTGATTTAGGTTCGTACGCAGCACTTTGAGATGGTCCTACTACAACCCAATACTTACCTGTCCATATTGCTTTTTCCATATAGAATTTTGGATAATCCTTGAGGTTCTCCCAAGTTAATCCAGCATCTCTGCTTTCTAATATCCCTATTTTGTTTTCATTCAGATGAAGGTAGTTTCCTCCAACTACCCAATAATGGCTTTTATTCCTGGCACCAATAGAAAAGAATCCACTACTGCTATCAGCAGGTGTACTTTGGGACATTGACTGGAATTTAGTAAGAGTCTCGTCTTGACTTTGTAAGATTCTAGCTTGGGTTGATCCTCCTGTCACAATATTTAATTTTTGATTGATCCAAAGTAATGATGATCCACTAGCAGCAAAAGCAGCTTCTCTCGCAAATAAAGTAGGAAAGGATGTTATCAGTATGTCTTCTACTTGTTCTCCATTTGCTTTGATTTTAAACAAAGGGAACTGGCCATTCATGGGGTCGGATAACATGACGCCTTCGTTTTTTTTGTAATTCCAAGCTATGGCATCAAAGAAGTAGGGTCCCGATTTTTTCTCAAATAGTAGATTCCAAGTTTGCCCTTGGTCTTTACTTAAAAATAATTTGGCAGCACCTTTATCCGCAGGTCCTGCACTCATTAGTAATATTCTCTGCTTATTGATTACAGCTAAATCTCTAAAATCAAGTTTTTCGGCAGTTGGAACTTGTTGCTCATGCCAAGTCATTCCTTTATCTAGAGAATAGACAACCGTTCCTTGTGTGCCTCCAATCCAAATTTGATTTTTATGGCTTCTAATCGCCCGGAATGAAGCCTTTGTCTGTAATGGAATATTAACCCATTGGGCATAGGATGCATGATTAAGAAACAAGCATAAAACAAGAAGGAGCGATCGTATTTTCATGGCATAAAAAAAGCCTCCCGAGTAAACGGGAGGCTTCTAATAAAGTTCAAAATCTTATTTACTTACGATAATTTTACCAGTATAAGACTTGCTGTTGTCAGCAGTGATTGTTACGATGTAAATACCGTTTCCTAATCCTGGCAACTTAAGGATGTTAGTAGGCTCAGGGTTAGCAGCATTTAAAGCTGGAATTTTTCCTGAATATACTGGACGACCTACCATGTCATATAAAGTAACTACTGCATTAGTCCAATCATCTAAGATTTGAATGTTAACTCCGTCAACATCTGGCTTAGTCACTGGGTTAGGGAAGATAGCAACTCCATTAAATTCTGGATCTAAAGTGTATGTATATTTAGTAAAGTCAGTGTAGCAAGTTAATGGGAAACCATCGATAGCATACAAATACTTTCTTCTAACACTGTAATCTCCGTTTGTTTTCACTTTCGTGATGTAGCTTTTTGAAGGAAGTGCTGTCGTTCCGAATTTCCACTCATAATCACTAGCAGTACCACCTGTAACGGTAGCTGGGAAGTTTAATGCTTTTAAAGTATAAACTCCTTCTTTCACAATTCTAGCATCAGAAGCAACTGGATTTTGTTGAACACTTACTTTAATCTTATTAGAAGCAGGAGAGATACATCCGTAGATATCTGTTGCTCTAGTGTAGTAAGTATCAGAAGTTTTAACACCTTCAAATACTTTCAAAGTAGAAAGAGATGTATTCGCATTTCCATACCAATTAACAATACTATTTGAAGTAGATGCTGTTAAAGTTACTGCATTGAATGCACTGTAGTCATCATCTTTTCTAGCGCAGAATGTAGTTGCGCCACCAGCTGTAATAGTTGGTGCAGCAGGAAGAGCTAACACTTTTACTTCAACTGCAGCAGAAGATTCTGAATAACATCCATTTGCGTTGATGGTTTTTACTGTGTAGAAACCAACTTTATTGTAATCAATTAAGCTTGTTGTTAATGCATTACTCCATTCCCATTTAGTAGCTTCACCATTAGGTAAAGAAGAAGCTTGAAGTTGACCTGCAATTGGAGTTCCTTCGCAGAAACCAACAGTAGAAGCTGTTACTAATGAACCATTCGCTGGTTTTAAGGCAGTGATTGTTGGAGTAACTGGCTTGTCGTAGTTCTTGATAGTAACTTCATCAGAAGCAGGAGATGGGCAGTTGTAGTTAGATACATAGTCCACTTTTACTTTTGCATTCTGTTTGAAAATAATGCTAGATAAGTTACCCAACGCAGCTGTTTCAACTCCGTCTACATACCAACGGAATTTAGATGGTTTCGTTGGAGTTCCATTAGCAGCCCACAAATAACCTTTGTTTTGTACCAAAGAAGTAGAATCAACTTTCAAAGTAGTTGAGCCTTCGATGCAATAACCTAAATTTCCAGTGATAGGACCAGGCTTAGGTAATTCTATATAAGTAATACGAACTTGGTTGGATTCCTTAGAACCACATACTCCAGCACGATCAGTAATTTTTACATAGTATAAAACCGATTTTCTCTCAGCAATGGCAGTTAATACACCCGTTGATTGACCCGTTGCATTGAAACGATCCGCACCAAAATTGTCAGAAGGCTTGTATTCATCTTTACCGAACCATTGAAATTCGAAATATTGATTGTACTGACTGAAATTCAATGTATTGTTTCTTTCTGGATTCGTATAAATACCCAAATCTACCAATGTTCCTTGGCAAATTTCTTTAGTATCATTATCTGGTAAAACACTTTTTACGCTATTCACAAATACCGTTGGAACGGCGTAGCCTTTTCTTACATCGTAGCCAGCTGCTCTAGAATATTCTTTTTTAGGGATATTAGTGCTTGATGTTAAAGCTGCAGTATTATCAGAGTAGTTAATAATGCAACTAACACTATATCTTCCAGTGATATAATCTGTTCCGGAGATTTTGATGGCATCCCAATTGGCAATTTCAACTGTTTTGTTACCAACTGGTAAATACCAAAGTGTTCCATCAGGGCAACCAGTAGCTTTTAGAGAAATGGAACCAGAGTTAGGGTCATTGATGTCACCACAAACAATACTTCCATCCAACATAGAAACAGCTGGAGCATAATTAGCATCTGCTACTACAATAGTAACTTTAGAAGACATTGTCCCAGGTGCAATTGTACTACCGCCAGGAGTCGTAACACATTTCAATTCATATACATACGGAGGAATGTTTCCACCAGGTTTACTATCTAAAGTTAAAGCTAAAGCAGTCACATTATTATCAGCAACTCCATTACCTGCATAAGCAACATCCCAATCTGCTGTCATTGGGTAATATGTAATACCACCCCCATTAGGCTCATTTTTATAAAATCCCCAATCGAAATAAGCACCAGCAGGACATCCTGAGGCAACTAATGCTTTTGCCTCACCATTTTTCACTAACGTAGTTTGGTTACCAAGTTTTCCATTGATAAGTTGAGCCGAGGCGGAATATGCCATCAAAAATACTAGAATGGCGGATAAATTGAATTTGAAGAATTTGTTCATCATGTTAAGAACGAGTTTGAGTAGATTAATTAAACAATAAAGCTACCTATTGAATTAGGCACTAAATTAATTAAAAATATCTTAAGTAGGGCAAGAAATTTATTAAATGGCATATAAAAGAGCAATTAAATTTGAAAAGCAGAATATTCTATCCGCTTTCTGTTCGCATAGCTTAAATATTGCGTATTTTTGAAATTGAATTTATCATTTCCGACCCTAAAAACGACAAAATTGTCAAGAACGTATATTGAATGGAAGAATTAAAACCAAAATCCCTTAATTTTTTAGAAGAAATCGTTCAGGCCGATTTAGCAGCTGGAAAATACCCTCAAGGAATTTTCACTCGATTCCCTCCTGAACCTAATGGATACCTACATATCGGCCATGCCAAGTCTATTTGCCTAAACTTTGGTTTAGCTCAAGAATTTGGAGGAAAGACGAATTTGCGTTTTGATGATACGAATCCCATTACTGAGGAAACTGAATATGTTGAATCCATCAAGAAGGATGTGGCATGGTTAGGTTTTAGTTGGGCAAATGAATTATACACCTCCGATTATTTTGAGACTTTATTTCAATATGCAGTTCAGTTAATTGAAAAATCTCTGGCCTATGTGGATGATTCATCTGCAGAGGAAATAGCCTCTCAAAAAGGTACACCTACTGCTCCTGGTGTTCCAAGTCCTTATCGTAACCGGTCTGTAGCAGAAAATTTAGATTTGTTTCAACGGATGCGCGCAGGTGAGTTTCCTGATGGGGCTAAAGTTTTGAGGGCCAAAATAGATATGTCGCATCCCAATATGCACATGCGCGACCCGTTTATGTACCGCATTCGTCATGTGGAACATCATAGAACTGGAAATGCTTGGTGCATTTACCCCATGTATGATTTCGCCCATGGGCAATCTGATTCCATGGAAGGTATCACTCACTCCATTTGTACGTTGGAGTTTGATGTACACCGCCCCCTATATGACTGGTTCATAGAAAAATTAGAGATTTTCCCTACCCATCAATATGAATTTGCTCGGTTAAATTTGTCGCACACTGTAATGAGTAAGCGTAAACTCCTGCAATTGGTGAATGAGAAAATTGTCCATGGTTGGGATGATCCACGAATGCCAACCATCTCGGCTTTACGAAGAAGGGGTTTTACACCTGCATCCATTCAGAATTTCTGTGAAAGAATCGGTGTTGCCAAACGTGATAACCTCATTGACATTAGTTTGTTGGAATTCTGTATTCGAGAAGACTTAAACAAATCGGCCAATCGCTATATGGCGGTATTAGATCCAGTGAAATTAGTCATTACTAATTATCCAGAAGGTCAAACGGAAGACTTGTTAATTGAAAATAATCCTGAAGATGAAAGTACAGGTAAAAGAGCTGTACCATTCACACGTGAATTATATATTGAAAGGGAAGATTTTATGGTGGATCCACCTAAAAAATTCTTTAGACTAGGTCCTGGTTTATCTGTTCGTTTAAAGGGTGCTTATATCATCCAATGCGAGAGTTTTGAATTGAATGAAGATGGTACTGTCAAAGAAATTCATGCTAGCTACATTCCAGAAAGCAAATCGGGACAAGATACTTCTGGGATCCACGTGAAAGGAACTATTCATTGGGTTTCTATTCCTCATGCTGAGGTAGCCGAGGTACGTCTATTTGATCGATTATTGATAGTAGAAGATGCTTCTGAATTAGGAGATGATTTTATGAAATTCATCAATCCAGAGTCTTTGCAAGTGCTTGATAAAGTTTATGTAGAGCCAGCTTTGAAGGAAGCGCAAGTTGAAAAAGCGGTTCAATTTATGCGTAAAGGATACTTTTGTCTGGATAAAGATACCCAAGATGGCCATTTAGTATTTAACCGTACAGTAACCCTTAAGGATACCTGGGCCAAACAACAAAAATAGAGTTGAAGCAAAAATAGTTTAGTCGAAGCATTGTTTCGACTAAACTATTTTATTTTTTGGCAAAAAGAGATTCAACAAATGTGCTGCGGTTGAATACTTGTAAATCAGATATTTTCTCTCCGACTCCAATATATTTTACAGGAATTTTGAATTGGTCTGAAATACCTATCACGACCCCACCTTTTGCTGTACCATCTAATTTGGTTATGGCTAAGGCAGTAACTTCAGTCGCCTTTGTGAATTCTTGTGCCTGAATAAAGGCATTTTGTCCTGTAGAACCATCTAATACCAAAAGAACTTCGTGAGGAGCATCCGGGATGAACTTTTGAACAACACGTTTGATTTTGGTTAATTCAGTCATCAAATTTACTTTGGTATGTAATCTACCTGCTGTATCAATGATGACGATATCGGCATTCATTTCCACTCCTTGCTTGACTGCATCATAGGCAACCGAAGCTGGGTCGGTATTCATTCCATGATCAATCACAGGAATCCCCACTCGTTCTCCCCATAATTTTAATTGATCCACGGCTGCTGCGCGAAATGTATCAGCTGCACCAAGAACCACCTTTAACCCATTTTGGTGAAATTGAGAAGCCAATTTTCCAATGGTCGTTGTTTTACCCACACCATTGACACCTACCACCATGATAACATAGGGCTTTTGCTTAGGTTCTGCAAAGGCATGTTGTAAGTCTGCCGACTGGTTTTCTTCTAATAAAGCGGCAATTTCTTCTCGTAAAACTTGATCAAGTTCTTCAGTAGACACAAATTTGTCACGTTCAACGCGACGTTCAATTCGGTCAATGATTTTTAAAGTAGTAGGGACTCCGACATCTGAACTCAATAGAATTTCTTCTAATTCATCCAACACATCTTCATCCACTTTAGATTTGCCTAGAACGGCTCTTCCCATTTTGGAAAGAAATCCCTCTTTGGTTTTTTCTAGTCCTTTCTCCAAGGCCTCCAGCTCCTCCTGTTCTTGTGGTGCTGGTTTCTTTTTAAAAAAATCGAATAGTCCCATGGCTTTGAATGAAAATAAAAACGAATGTAACAAAAATAAAAAAAGTCCCTCACGAAGGGACTTTAATATCTAAGCGAAAAAAAGGTGCCCCGCTTGAAAAATTAGTTTTTCAATGCAGCATTTACCTCATCTTGAAGAATGATTTCTTCTTTGAAGGTATAAGCTCCTGTGGTTGGATTTTTAACCGCCTTAATGATTTTAGCGTATTTTACGCCTCCTTCTTTCTTTAACGTTGCAACTACTTTCTTAGCCATATTTCTTAAGTATTAAAACTATTTGATCTCCTTATGAAGTGTAACTTTCTTCAATACCGGATTGTATTTTTTCAATTCGATACGAGCAGTCGTGTTTTTACGATTCTTAGTCGTGATGTAACGCGACATTCCTGGTAAACCAGATTCTTTGTGCTCAGTGCATTCTAGAATTACTTGAATGCGATTTCCTTTCTTTGCCATAGTATTAAAATCTTTTTTCGCCTCATTTGAAACGGACTGCAAAGGTAGAAGAAATATTTTTTTTAGCAAAGTCTTTAAATAAAATATGTCGTAAAATTTTTAACATAATAGCCATTCACCCTTAAATCCATCTGTGAGGCTTTTATTTACTGTCCTTTTTTCTCATTTTTGTTTTATGAAGCCCCTTCAATATCAATATCAAGCTGAGAATTTCGCCTTATCTGACCCCAATCGGTATTCGCTTGAAAATTTGAAATCGGAGGAAATGATCATTTCTTTGGGGCCTCAACATCCATCTACACATGGGGTTCTTCGTTTGGAATTGATTTCTGATGGAGAATTAGTCGTAGATGTGGTTCCTCATTTGGGTTATTTGCACCGTTGTTTTGAAAAACATGCAGAAGCATTGCCTTACAATCAAATCATACCTTATGTTGATCGTTTGGACTATATGGCTTCCATGAATTCGGAACATGCCTATGTGATGGCGGTAGAAAAAATGTTGGATTTGGAAGGTAAATTACCTCCAAGAATTGAATACATCCGTGTCTTGGTGGCAGAATTGAATCGTATAGCTTCTCATTTCGTTGCGGTAGGTACTTATGGGTTGGATATAGGAGCCTACACTCCATTTTTGTGGTTGATGCGGGATAGAGAACATATTCAACGTCTATTGGAATGGTTATCTGGAGCACGCATGTTGTATAATTATGTGTGGATCGGTGGTTTATTTTATGATTTACCAGTGGGTTTCGAAGAGCGTGTGAAAGAGTTAATACCTGTTTTAAAAGCTACCATTCTAGAGGTTAAAAATTTAGTTGAGGAGAATAGTATTTTTATCAAACGAACAGCCAATGTTGGTATATTACCTTTATCAACAGCGATCAATTATGGTTGTACTGGGCCAGTATTGCGCGGTTCGGGATTACCATTTGACCTGCGTCGGGTAGATGCTTATTCGGTGTATCCAGAATTGGAATTTGATATTCCTGTCGGTGAAGGGGCTATGGGTCAGGTAGGAGATTGTTGGGATCGAAATCATGTTCGAATTAGAGAATGTGAAGAATCTATTCGGATTGTAGAACAATGTTTGGAGAAATTAGTTGGGGACTGTAAAAGAACCAAAGACTTCCAGCCTCAGGCCATGGTTCCAAAGAAAATTAGACCAGCAGCTATGGATGTGTATGTCCGAGCTGAAAATCCCAAAGGTGAATTGGGCTTTTTTATTCGAGCAGATGGCAAGTCTGATATTCCAAGTCGAATGAAAGTAAGAGCTTGTTCATTTCACCATTTATCGGTACTGCCCACCTTAGCAAAGGGTACATATTTGGCTGATTTGGTGGCAATTATTGGATCATTGGATTTAGTCATGGGGGAAGTTGATCGATAAATTATGACAAAAGAATTTTTACAAGTCTTAGAAATTGAAATAGCACGCATGGAGCAGGGGAAGCAACCTGTGGAATTGTATGAGCCTATTCAATATCTCATGGCTTTAGGTGGAAAGCGTATTCGTCCTGTGATGTGTTTGATGGCATATTCATTATTTCGGGATGATTGGAAATCGCAAGTAAAACCAGCCTTATCCATCGAAGTATTTCATAATTTCACTTTGATGCATGATGATATCATGGACAAAGCACCATTGAGAAGAGGAAAGCAAACGGTTCATGAAAAATGGAATGACAATATAGCGATCCTTTCAGGTGATGTGATGCTGGTGGAAGCATATCAGTTTTTGAACCAAATTGAAGGGTTAAGCCTGGTTCAATTTCAACATCTGTTGGAACGATTTAGTAGGACGGCAGCTGAAGTATGTGAAGGACAGCAATGGGATATGAATTTTGAGGAACGAAACGATGTTCAACTTGCTGAGTATATTGAAATGATCCGATTAAAGACTTCCGTTTTAGTAGGGTTTTCCATGGAAATGGGAGGTTTATTGGCTCAGGTGGAGTTAGATATTGCGAATCAAATGTATCAAATTGGAGAGTTTGTGGGTCTTGGGTTTCAATTGAAAGATGATTTATTGGATGTATATGGTGATCCAGAGAAATTTGGAAAGCAAGTGGGTGGGGATATTTTGGCCAATAAAAAAACCTACTTATTGATACGTTCTTTGGAATTAGCCCAAGGAGAAATGCAGCAAAAATTAAGTTATTGGCTTAATCAAAAACAGTTTAATGCTACAGAAAAAGTTAAAGCTGTTACTGAGATATATACTCAGTTGGGTCTGAGAGAAGAAGTAGAAATGCAAATTCAATCGTATTTTGATCGAGCTTTTGCTGGTATGGAAGCATTGAATTTGCCACAAGAAAAGAAAAATACCTTGTTGAGATTTATGGCGGGGTTGGTTGATCGGGAAGTTTAGTGTAGTTTTGTGGCAATTATATAGCTTCATCACGAAGCTTTTTGTTTTATGGGGGATTCAATTAGTTTTATCATCATTATCATTACCGTCTTGGTGTCTTTATTGTGTTGGCAAAAGCCGACACTTATGGATAAGATGACGATGAATCCATATAAAATAAACCGTAGGAATGAATATTGGCGGTTTATTTCTTCGGGATTTATACATGCTGATTTTACACATTTGTTTTTCAATTTGTTTTCCTTCTTTTTCTTTGGCTTACAGCTAGAAAACATCTTTACGGTTTTGTTTCCTGAAATTGGGCAATTATTGTTTGCCATTTTTTATGTTACTGCCATCGTTGCAGCAGATTTACCTACCTTTTTTAAGCAAAGAAAAAATCCTTATTTTAATTCATTAGGGGCATCTGGGGCTGTTTCAGCTGTAATTTTTGCTGGGATACTATTTTTCCCTACGGAGAAAATCTACTTATTTGGAATTCTTGGAATTCCTGGTTTTATCTATGCTGGGTTGTTTACTTGGTATTCCATCGCCATGGATCGTCGAGGCAGAGATTATGTGAATCACTCAGCCCATTTATATGGCGGATTATATGGATTAGTTTTTGTGACTTTGTTGTATCCAAAGGTCTGGTTGACATTTGTTGAACAAGTAAAAGCTATGCTTTGGTAGTAGCACAAAAACATATTGCCATTTTAGGTTCCACAGGTTCCATCGGGACTCAAACCTTGGAAGTAATTTCATTGCATCCTCAGCAGTTTAAAGTAGCAGTGCTGACAGCGCAGTCGAATGCTGTTTTATTGATTCAACAAGCCTTAGAGTTTTTACCCTTTCACGTGGTTATTGGTGATGAAAGTCAATATTCTCATGTTAAACAGGCATTGGCGCATTTACCCATAGAAGTACATGCAGGAGCCAAAAGTTTGGAATATGTGGTATGTTTGGACGAGGTAGATGTAGTGTTGACAGCACTGGTAGGTTACGCAGGTTTATTGCCTACAGTTCGTGCTATTGAAGCAAAAAAGCCAATTGCATTAGCTAATAAGGAAACGTTAGTGGTGGCAGGAGCATTGATTATGCCTCTAGCTGCCAAGATGGGCGTACCTATTTTACCTGTTGATTCAGAACATTCGGCCATATTTCAATGCTTGATGGGAGAATCTCACAATCCCATTGAAAAAGTAATTTTAACAGCTTCAGGTGGACCATTTCGGTCTTGGAAAAGGGAGCAATTAGCTAAAGTAACTAGGGAGCAGGCTTTAAAGCACCCGAATTGGACGATGGGAGCCAAGATAACCATAGATTCAGCCAGTTTGATGAATAAAGGTTTGGAGGTCATAGAAGCTGCTTGGTTATTTCAAGTAAAAGCAAGCCAGATTGATGTAGTTGTTCACCCACAGTCCATCGTACATTCATTAGTTCAGTTTCAAGATGGATCGATTAAGGCACAACTGGGTTTACCCGATATGAAATTACCGATTCAATTTGCCTTAGCTTACCCTAATCGATTGGAAGTAGATTTTCCTCGATTCAATTTTGCCGCTTATCCTAATTTGACATTTGAAGAACCAGATATGGCTACTTTTAGGAATTTAGGATTAGCATTTGAGGCTTTGGACAAAGGAGGTAATATGCCTTGTATATTGAATGCAGCCAATGAAATAGCCGTGGCGGCATTTTTAGCAGATAAAATCGGCTTCTTAGAAATGTCTGATTTAATTTCCGAAACCATGGAACGTGGAACTTTTTTGGAGAATCCGACATTAGAAGACTACGTTCAAAGTGATCAATTAAGTAGAGAATTAGCTACCCAATGGGTGGTAAACAATAGTAAATAGCAATTAAAGCAAGATTATGGAAGGTTTGATTATGGCAGGGCAATTGATTTTAGGATTGTCCATTTTAGTAACATTGCACGAGTTTGGTCATTTCATTACAGCGAAATGGTTTAAAATGCGTGTCGAAAAATTTTATCTATTTTTTGATTTTCTTTTCCCGATTCCCTCCTTATTAAACTTTGCTTTATTCAAGAAGAAAATTGGAGATACCGAATATGGGTTAGGTTGGTTTCCATTAGGTGGATACGTATCTATAGCGGGAATGATCGATGAAACGCAGGATGCAGCCACTTTAGCCAAAGATCCTGAGCCTTGGGAATTTAGAGCTAAACCCGCTTGGCAACGCTTGATCGTGATGTTGGGGGGAGTTATTGTGAATGTCATTACAGGTGTTGTTATTTTCATTTCATTGACCTATTCCAATGGCAATAATTATATTTCCAAAGAGGAATTAAATAAAAATGGAATTGTTGCTCTGGATTTAGGAAAACATATAGGACTAAAAACGGGTGATAAAATTATCAAGGTGAATGGTGCCGACTACAAGCAATTATCTGATTTGCGTTCGTCGGATGTGTTATTAGGAGATAATTCGTATTACACTGTTTTACGTGATGGGAAAGAAGTAAATATTCAAATTCCAGCCAATTTTATTGGTCAATTGAGTGATAAAAAGTCGGCTTTTATTGAGCCCATGACAAAGTTTAAGGTCTTGGATGTGACGGCACCTAATCCTCCAAGTTTATTGGATAAATGGTTAGGTAAAGGATCTGATGAGATGTTACCTGCTTTATCTGCAGGTTTAAAAGCAGGAGATTACATTACGGCTGTCAATCAAACTCCAATTAATTTTTACCACGAGATTCGTGAAGTATTAAGTAAAGAAGCAGGTAAACCTATTCGTTTAGCCATTCTTCGTAATGGAAAAGCTGATACGTTGGATATGGTGGTAGCTAAATCAGGACAAATTGGTTTTCAAGCGGATATTTTAATGAAAATGTCGCATGAAGATTACAGTTTTGGGCAATCTGTTGGAATTGGTTCTAAGCGCGCATTTTCAGTTATTACAGATAATGTTCGTGGATTCAAGAAAATTGCAACAGGAGATGTCTCTGCCTCAAAAGCATTAAGTGGCCCTATTGGGATAGCACAAATGTTTGGTGGTGTTTGGGATTGGACAAGATTCTGGATGTTAACAGGTTTGTTATCCATGGCCTTAGCCTTCTTTAATGTGTTACCAATTCCGGCCTTAGATGGGGGACATGCTATTTTCTTGATTTATGAAATAATTACAGGAAAACCAGCGTCAGATAAGGTGATGGAACGTGCTCAGCAAATCGGTATGATTTTGTTGTTAGGATTAATGGCTTATACTTTTGGTAACGATATTTTTAAGTCTTTCTTTTAAACATTGAGAAAACAGCTTTTTTTCATTCTACTTTTCTTATTCTTATCTGTTGAAAGTATAGGAAGGAAGGAGCGGCATCCATTTCATACCAGTGTGACTGAATGTGTGTATAATGAAAAGGAAAAGTCGTGGGAAATAGCTATTCGCTTATTTCAAGATGATTTAGAGCAGGGGCTCAGTAGTTTTCACGGTAAAAAAGTGAGTATTGAAAAAGCTTCAAACCTTGATGAGTTGTTAGAACCCTATATTCGCAAGCATTTTGGATTTCAGGTAAATAAGCAATTAATAACGCCTTATCGTTGGATTGGCTGGGAGCCAAATCCAGATGTAATTTGGGTATATGTAGAAATACCATCAGAACAGGATTTAGCGGGAGTATTTGTTATGAATGATCTTTTGGTGGAACAATTCCCTGACCAAACAAATTTGCTACATTGCGCTCGAGGAGAAAAAAAGAAATCGTTTTTATTTCAAAAAAATCAAGTTCTCCATCAGATAGTTTGGTAAATTTTCTGCCATCTTGTCTTGTGGCATGAAATTTGTTTAAGCTCCGTACGTCTTTCAAGATTGGAGGGTAAGATTAAATAAATGTGTGTATGAATAATCCAAATGACCTTTTTAAGCATTTGAGCCTATCGGACATTTCCGATTTCGAAAATATTGAGTTGATTCCAATTGGAGCAGAAGGCTTGGAAAACAATGACAAAATGAGCGTTTTGTCAGATGAACTACCCATTCTGCCAATTCGTAATATCGTTTTATTTCCTGGTATGGTGATTCCCATTACGGTAAGTCGCCAGAAATCCGTTCGATTAGTCAAAAAAGCTTACAAAGGAGATCGAACCATCGGGGTATTAGTACAAGCTAATAATTCGAAAGAAGAGCCTCAACCAGATGATTTATATAAAGTGGGAACCGTGGCACACATCGTTAAGATGTTTGTGTTGCCAGGAGGAAACACGACCATTATTGTTCAAGGACGGAAGCGTTTTGAGGTAAGGGAGTTCATTAAAACGGATCCGAACTTAATTGCGAAAGTGAATTATTTGGAGGATAATTTCCCCAAGAAGTTAAATAAAGAAAACAAGGCGCTGGTATCCACTTTAAAAGAATCAGCGCTTAAAATATTGAATTTGAATCCTGAGATTCCACGAGAGGCTCAGATTGCATTGGATAATATTGATTCGTCTGCTTTTTTAGTGCATTTTCTTTCCTCCAACATTAATGCTGAATTAAAGGATAAACAAGAATTATTGGAGACCTTGGATGGGATAGAGCAAGCTACTCATCTATTGGAATACATGATGAAGGAAATTCAGCATTTGGAGTTAAAGCGTGAGATACAAAGTAAAGCAAGCAGTGATATTGATCAGCAACAGCGAGACTATTACATTCGCCAGCAAATCAAAGTATTGCAAGAGGAGTTAGGGGTAGAGAGTCCAGAGCAAGAATTAGACGGACTTAGAGCTAAAGGGGCTAAGAAAAAATGGTCGAAAGAAGTCAATGATTTTTTCTTGAAAGAATTATCTAAGCTTCAAAGGACCAATGCTATGTCGGGTGAATATCCGATGTTGATGAATTTTGTGGAACTGTTGGTTGATTTACCTTGGTCAGAGTACACCAAAGATCATTTTGATTTGGTTAAGGCTAAAAAAATACTGGATGCGGATCACTTTGGATTGGAAAAAGTCAAAGAGAGAATCATTGAATACTTGGCAGTACTGAAAATGAAGGGAGATATGAAAGCTCCTATTTTATGCTTATATGGCCCTCCTGGAGTAGGAAAGACTTCGTTGGGAAAAAGCGTTGCCAAGGCTTTAGGTAGAAAGTATGTTCGAATGGCCTTAGGTGGTTTACGTGACGAGGCGGAAATTCGGGGTCATAGAAAAACCTACATAGGCGCCATGCCTGGAAAGGTCATTCAAAATATAAAGAAGTCTGGGTCTTCCAATCCAGTTTTCATTTTAGATGAAATAGATAAAGTAGGTTCTGACCATCGTGGAGACCCATCATCTGCATTATTGGAAGTATTGGATCCAGAACAAAATAATAGTTTTATGGATAATTACTTGGAGGTAGAATTTGATTTATCTCGAGTAATGTTCATTGCTACTGCCAATAACCTTGATACGATTCACCCAGCCTTGCGTGATCGTATGGAGATCATTGAAGTAAGTGGTTATACCATGGAGGAAAAGGTGCAAATTGCTAAAAAGCATTTGTTGCCGAAGCAAAAGAAAGAGCATGGTCTAGATAAGGCTGATTTTAGCATGACAGATGCTGCAATCCAGAAAGTAGTAGAGGGCTACACCCGTGAATCAGGAGTTAGAAAATTAGAGCAAGAATTGGGGAAAGTAGTACGTAAAATCACCAAATCCATCGCCATTGGAGAAGAATATCCTCATAAACTACAGGCAACGGATGTCGTTCGATTGTTGGGCCAAGAAAATTTTGAAAACGATTCTTATGAAAGTAATGAGTATGCAGGGGTAGTGACAGGTTTAGCTTGGACACCGGTTGGAGGAGATATTTTATTCATTGAAACATTATTGAATCGTGGTAAAGGTCAATTGACTTTATCGGGTCAATTGGGAGATGTGATGAAAGAATCAGCCATGGCTGCATTGAGTTTTTTGAAAGCACATGCCGATTTATTGGATATCGATTATCGAATTTTTGACCAGTATAATTTGCATATACACGTACCAGCTGGTGCAGTTCCTAAAGACGGACCTTCGGCGGGAATAACGATGTTAACTGCCATAGCTTCGGCTTTAACACAAAGGAGAGTGAAGCTAAATTTGGCTATGACAGGTGAAATAACTTTACGTGGGAAAGTACTTCCTGTGGGTGGAATTAAAGAAAAGATATTAGCTGCTAAGCGTGCTGGCATTAAGGAAATTATCTTGTGCCATAAGAATAAAAAGGATATTGAAGAGATTGAACCGAGGTATATTACGGATCTGAATTTCTATTATGTAGAGAATGCCATGGAGGTATTGACTTTGGCCTTATTACATGAGAAAGTAAAAAACCCGGTGAATTTTGTACTTCAGGATGAGGCTAAGCCTAATTCGTCTGTGGCAGTATAGGTGATTTCACCGATATCCAACGCATATTGAATGATGCGAATGGCTTCATCTTTGGAAAGAGGGCGGAGGCAATCGACTAGCGTTTGTAAGCTTAATGAACCATGTTGGAGGTAATGTAAGATTAGTTTACGGTCACTTTCATGACTTTCAGGATAGGCCTTCCCAGTGGAGGCCTTTTTTTGTGCAATACAAGTATCACAGATTCCACAATTTTTATCCAAACTTTCTCCAAAATAGGCAACGAGCAAACGGGTTCGACATATTTTTTTATCTCGAACATAATGTTCGACGGCCTTAATTTTAGTCTGGCTTCGGTCTTTCTTTTGGTGATATGAAGTCCAGTCAATAGGTAATTGAGATGCGGAGGCTCTCGGGCTGAGTAGTGTTAATTTGGGTAATCCATTTTGCTTGTCGTAATCCAAAATTTCAAATTTTTCAAGCAAAGCTAAGCTACGTTCTACTTCTGCAATTGGAGCTTTGAATTGTTGTGCAATAGCCCCTTCTGAAATTGGGACAAATTGCTGGTAGAGATTTCCTCCAAACATGCGTAAAAGACATTTGATAAATGATTCAAAACGTTCATTGCGAATTTGGAAATCGTATAATTCTGTGGCTGAAACATTGAATTTAATTTTGGAGGGATTTTGGTAGGCATCATTCAACAAAATTAAGCCTTCATTTTCCAGTGTTTTTAGGGCAAAAAATGTTTCTGATGAAGGGAGGTTGAATCGATTGGCCATTTCAGACCATTCAAAATCATAGTGCATGAGTTCTCCACTTCCTTCAGGGATCTGTAAATAATTACTAATGGCCTGGTAGACTTTCTTTAGTTCATCGGCATCTGGGTAAGATTTTGACCACTGGGCTTGAAGATCTAATATGTCTTTTTCCTCTACTAAAATGGCGGCATAAGCTTTCTTTTCATCCCGACCAGCCCGACCAGCCTCCTGATAATAGGCTTCTAATGAATCGGGCAAATCTAAGTGGACAACCAAGCGAACATCAGCTTTATCGATCCCCATTCCAAAGGCATTGGTGGCTACAATGGTCTGAATTTTACCTTCAATCCATTCTTTTTGCCGGGAACTTCTTTCTTTTGGGTCTAGGCCAGCATGGTAAAAGGTAGATGAAATTCCATTTTGTTGAATTAGGTCACTGACTTGCTGGGTCTTTTTTCTATTTCGAACATAAATAATGGAAGATCCAGGAACGCGTTGAAGCATTTGGATCAGTTTTTTTTCTTTATTTTCTTCCCAGAGAACAGAATAAGAAAGGTTAGCCCGACTGAAGCTCTTCTGGAAGATCTGAGGTTTTTTGAACTCCAGCTTTTGGAGGATATCAGCTTTAACTTCGGGATTTGCACTAGCAGTTAAGGCCATGCAAGGAGTATTTGGAAATAAGTTTTTGAAAGTTAGAATTTCCAAATAGGATGGGCGAAAATCATATCCCCATTGAGATATACAATGTGCTTCATCTACTGCGATGAGCGAAATATTCATTTGCTTAGCTCTTTCCAGAAATAATTCGGTTTTTAGTCTTTCTGGGGAAACATATAAAAACTTGATATTCCCATATATACAATTATCAAGTAGTATATCGATTTGTCTAGGATGCATGCCAGAATAGAGGGCTTCTGCTGCAATATTTCGTTGTTTTAACTGGTTTACTTGATCTTGCATTAATGCAATCAAAGGAGAAATAACGATGCATATGCCATCCATGGCCATGGCAGGAACTTGAAAGCAAATGGATTTACCTCCACCAGTGGGCAATAAAGCCAATGTGTCTTTTTTGTCCAATATGGAGTGGATGATCTCTTCTTGAAGTGGACGAAAAGAGTCGTAATTCCAATATTTTTTAAGAATGGCGTGGATATCCTGCATAGCTAATTCAAAGCTACCAAAAAATTAAGCAAGGAGTTCATGCGTAAAGTGGAGAAAATTTGAGAAATGAATAGAATTAATAAGCTCTTGATGGTGAAATTTTATACGATTCCAATTAAATTTAGAAATAAATATGTACGTATGTTGACAGAAAAGGACAAAATACAATTAAGCAAAAGAGGTATTAGTGAGCATGAAGTAAATCAACAAGTTGATTATTTTAAGCAAGGGTTTCCTTGGATGCATTTAGATCGTGCTGCCAGTATTGGTAACGGAATTATTCATTTGTCAAATGAAGATGTCGATCGTTATGTTAAACGATTTGAAGATGCTAAAAAGACTTTATCCATTTTGAAAATGGTACCGGCTTCAGGTGCAGCAACACGTATGTTTAAATCACTTTTCGAGCATTTAGCTGAATTGAAACCTAATAAGGAATCTTCGGTATTTTTTGATCGACTAAGTGAATTTGCTTTTGCACCAGAATTAAAGAAATTGTTGCCAGAGTGGTCAACGGAGCAAGAGATATTGGAAAATTTGTTGTTGAATAAGGGTTTAGACTATGGGTCATTGCCAAAAGGTTTATTGTCATTTCATTATTATGAAGATGGAGTAAGAACTCCGTTAGAAGAACACTTGGTGGAAGCGGTTGAGTATGCTTCGGATGGGAAAGATGCATATTTGCATTTTACGGTTTCTCCAGAGCATCGTTCAAGATTTGATGCCTTAGTAAATCAAGTTCTACCCAAATTGGAGAAAAAGTATCAAGTGAAATTTCATATTAGTTTTTCGGAACAAAAACCTAGCACCGATACGGTTGCGGTAGATAAGGATAATAATTTATTTCGTGAGGCGGATGGGTCAATGTTATTTCGACCAGCTGGACATGGGGCTTTATTAGAGAATTTAAATGATTTGGATGCAGATTTGATCTTTATTAAGAACATAGATAACGTGGTTCCAGATAAATTAAAAGATAGCACCATAGTATATAAGAAGGCTTTAGGAGGATTATTGGTGGAGATATTGGATAAGATTAAAGCGTATGCTCGTGTTTTGAAAGGAGAAATTAGTGCTGCAACGCTGGAGGAAATGCAAGAATTTTCTGGTAAATATTTAGGCATTCAGCCAGGAAAAGCTTGGGTTGAGCATTCACAAGAGGAGAAGATTGCCTTGTTCAAGAAGATTTTTAATCGCCCTACCCGTATTTGTGGAGTGGTGAAAAATACAGGAGAACCAGGAGGAGGACCATTTTGGTGCAAAGATCAAGAGGGGAATAGCACTTTGCAATTGGTTGAATCCGCACAAGTGGATATGTCTAATGAATTGCAAAAAGCGATTTTTACGGACTCTACTCACTTTAACCCAGTGGATTTGGTTTGTGCCACTAAAGATGTTGAAGGCAAATCGTTTGATTTGCTTCAATACCGCGACATGAGCACAGGATTTATCACGGAGAAAACAAAGGATGGAAAGAAGTTAAAAGCGCAAGAATTACCTGGATTATGGAATGGGGCTATGGCCAATTGGAATACCATATTTGTGGAGGTCCCATTGGACACATTTAATCCAGTAAAAACGGTGAATGATTTATTAAGGCCAGCACATCAAAATTAGGCAGCGTTTTGTTCCTGATTAAAAAGGCTTTAATTTTGCGGCCTTTGAAAGCGATCGATATTAAAGAAAGTATATAAATGCTTGATTACAAAAACCTTGCTTGGCGTCCAGGCAAGGTTTTTTTTGTCCAAAAACTTGGTCAAAATAATCAAGTTTTTCATCAGATTTTGAGTAGGAAAGGCTAATTTTGTGCTCTAGTTGGAAGTTACTTAGTTAATTAGAGTCAACCAGATTTGTCAACTCAGATTTGTCAACTTTCAAAAAGTTGACAAATCTAAGCGAGTTAGATTAGACCATTAGATTATACCAATTGAATTAGGCCAATTTAAGAGAATCGCATTGGGCAGTAAGGCATTTGGGACCAATCTTTTTATGCTTACTAAGTGTAATCCAATTAAGTAGAAGTTCAAAGATTTAGACACAGAATTAATATACTATGGCATTAGAACAAACTTGGCGTTGGTTCGGACCGAATGATCCAGTAAGCTTGTCGGATGTCCGACAAGCAGGTGCAACAGGCATCGTGAATGCATTGCATCAAATCCCCAATGGAGTAGTTTGGGATTTGGAAGATATTTTAGAAAGGAAGCAAATCATAGAAGCGGCAGGGCTAACATGGTCGGTTATTGAAAGCATTCCAGTACATGAGGCTATCAAAACTCGTTCGGGCGACTTTAAAAAATACATTGAAAATTATAAGCAGTCGATTCGCAATTTATCCAAAGCGGGTTTGGATACGGTTTGTTATAATTTCATGCCTATTTTGGATTGGACAAGAACTGATTTAGATTTTGAATTGCCTGATGGTTCAAGGGCTTTGCGATTTGATGCGGCTGAATTTGCAGCCTTCGAATTGTTTTTATTGAAAAGACCCGGTGCTGAAAACCATTATAGTTCAGATCAAATCCAAAGAGCCAAAACTTGGTTTGAACAGTCCAGCACTTCTCAAAGAGAGAAGTTGATTCGTAATGTTATAGCTGGATTGCCGGGAAGTGAAGAAAGTTTCACTTTAGTTTCATTTCAGGAGGCCTTAGATACTTATGCGCATGTAGGTGAGGCAGAGTTAAGGGAGCATTTGTATGAATTTATTCGAGAAATTACACCAGTAGCTGAAGAAGCAGGAGTAAATCTATCCATACATCCTGATGATCCTCCTTATCCTATTTTGGGTTTACCAAGGGTTGTAAGCACAGAATCTGATGCTAAACAATTATTGGCGGCTTATGAAAGTCCCAACAACGGCTTATGCTTCTGCACAGGCAGCTATGGAGTACGAGGAGATAATGATTTGGTCGGGATGGTGGAGCGATTGGGAGATCGTATTAATTTTATCCATTTGCGAGCAACTCGTCGCGATGAGTATGGCAACTTCTATGAAGCGGATCATTTAGATGGTGATGTGGATATGTTTGGGGTGATGAAAGCCTTGGTGCTGGAGCAAAAAAGTCGAATTGAACAAGGGCGAAAAGATGTTAGAATGCCATTTAGACCAGATCACGGACATAAAATGTTAGATGATTTACAAATAGGAAAAAAGACCAATCCAGGCTATACTGCTATTGGTCGATTAAGAGGATTAGCAGAACTGAGAGGACTAGAATTGGGAATCGAAGGATTTTTGAAATAAAATTCCAAAATGATGTTTTGAATTCTATTTCTAATTGCTAACTTTGCACCCCCGTTACTATGGCATTACTCTATCCAAATGAGTTTAAGCTATTTAAGGGGATAAAAAAGATTTAAAATTTAAACGGTAATTATTTAAAATGCCAACTATTCAGCAATTAGTGCGCAAGGGCCGTGAGCAAATGACTTGGAAATCTAAGTCACCTGCTTTGGATTCCTGTCCACAAAGAAGAGGAGTTTGTACACGTGTGTACACAACTACTCCAAAGAAACCAAACTCAGCTATGCGTAAGGTAGCTCGTGTTCGTTTAACCAACCAGAAAGAGGTGAATGCCTACATTCCAGGTGAGGGTCACAATTTGCAAGAGCACTCGATCGTATTGATCCGTGGTGGTCGTGTGAAAGACTTACCAGGTGTACGTTATCACATCATTCGTGGAGCATTGGACACAGCCGGTGTATCTGGTCGTTTACAATCTCGTTCTAAGTATGGTGCTAAGCGTCCTAAACCAGGTCAAGCAGCAGCTCCAGCTAAGAAGAAGTAACATTTTTTAACACAAAGATCCAGTATGCCTCGGTGAAGGCAGAAGGTTGGGTCGACATTAAACATTAACACCATGAGAAAGGCGAAACCAAAAAAGCGCTATTTATTGCCAGACCCTAAATTTAGGGATGTATTAGTAACTAAGTTTGTAAACAACTTGATGTATGACGGTAAAAAATCAGTGGCATTCACTATTTTTTACGATGCTTTAGATAAAGTAGAAGAGCGTACTAAGGAGAATGGATTAGAAACTTGGAAAAAAGCATTAAACAATGTAATGCCATCTGTAGAAGTAAAGAGCCGCCGTGTAGGTGGAGCTAACTTCCAGGTTCCAACGGAAGTGCGAGCTGAACGTAAAGTTGCGTTAGGAATGAAGTGGTTGATTGGTTATGCAAGAAAAAGAGGTGACAAAACAATGATGGATCGCTTAGCGAATGAAATCATTGCTGCATCAAAAGGAGAGGGAGCTGCTGTGAAGAAGAAGGATGATACACACCGTATGGCGGAAGCGAACAAAGCGTTCTCACACTTCCGTTTTTAATAAATGATTTTTTGGAAGGGCCAACCGAAAGGTTGGCCTTTTTTATTTGAGCTGATTTTTATCACAATTGGAGAATTTGGCAAATCTTGATAAAATGTTTAGCTTTGGTCAGTTCCAATTTAATACCCATTGACAAATGATTTCTAAGAAGGCAAAGTATGCTTTGAAGGCGTTGAAAGTGTTAGCTCAGGCTTATGAAAAAGGCCCTTTGTTGATCTCTCACATTGCAGAATCAGAGAACATTCCTAAAAAGTTTTTAGAAGCCATTCTATTGGAGTTAAGGAATCATGGTATTCTTCAAAGTCAAAAAGGCAAAGGGGGAGGTTATTACCTTCGTATACCTCCGAGTCAAGTGACTTTTGCCAAAATTATTCGAATAGTGGATGGGCCGATTGCGCCTGCACTTTGTGTTTCCTTGCATTTTTATGGCAAGTGTGACGACTGTGCCAATGAAGAAACTTGTAAGTTGCGCTCTGTATTAGCCAAATGGCGTGATGCCAATTTATCTGTTTTGGAAAAAACGACTTTGGAAGAGCTAATCTAGGCTATTCGTACAAGTGATCTAAATTCTTTTCTTTTACCTCTTCTGGATCTAGTTCTAGGAATTCTTCCCAGAAAGGATTGTTAGGCACTGCAGCTTTGCAAATAATGGGAGTCTTCTTGATTGGATGAACAAAATATAATCGGCGTGCATGTAAATTGATACTAGCATCGGGATTCGGGCGATCATACCCGTATTTGATGTCTCCTCGGATGGGACATCCCAAAGTGGCCAATTGTACGCGAATTTGATGTGGTCTTCCAGTGATAGGTTCTACCTCAATCAAATAATGTAAATTAATCTTTCCTAGTAACTTGTAATTTAATTCGGCTTTCAGAGCTTTATCTTCAGGGTAATCGTAGGCTGTAGTGGTATTTTTGGCTTCATTTTTTACTAGCCAATGCGTTAGCTTACCTTTAGTAGGATCGGGTTTTCTACGGGTAACAGCCCAATATGTTTTTTGGATTTCCCTTTTACGGAATAGCTCCATCATTCGTTCCAAAGCTTTGGAAGTACGGGCAAATACAACTAAACCACTCACAGGGCGGTCTAAACGGTGTACAGGATGCAAGAATACAGCACCTGGTTTTTGGTATTTTTCCTTGATGTAATCTTTCAATACATCCGTCAATGTACGGTCGCCAGTACTATCTCCTTGGACAAGTATTCCTGCCCTTTTATTAACAATTAGCAGGTGATTGTCCTCGTATATGATGTGGTAGTCTTTCATTTTAATCCTTCTACAAGGCCTGAATTGGCTCAGTCTTGCGATGACAAAGGTAGGACAATTAATTTGTAAAATTTTTCAGAGGTAGATTAGAAACGCGTATTCATAAGTAAATTGTACCAATTTCATGCCATAAGTTGTTTTTTAAAAATCATTTTTTTTGTTTTCAAACTGCTGGTTTAATCCGATTCAATATTTCCTTTTTTTAAGAATAAACTCATGATACCTAAGTTGATAATGGCAAACAGAATGAATTCTATTTGCCATTTTTCAATTTTATTCACTCCAAAATATATTTGTAAAATAATGGTGCTTATAAAATAGAGGCTTGAAATATAACTACTAGGGTATTTAAACTGAAAGTTTTTGTTAATCCTTATGATAATTATTGCTAGAATTAAATAATTAACTATAAAGACAAGAAGCTTTATCCAATAAGATGTGTTAACTAAAAGATTACAACTAACATCATAAAGATGTTTGCCTAGAAAAAAGAGGGTAAGATTGAAAGTGGCTAGCCAAGGGATTTTAGGTATGTTCATATTACTTTAACTTGAGTTTTTTATTTGTATAGAAAATGTAGACTAAATGGTGATTAAATAAGGCGAAATTATTTTATTATCTTTTTATTTTTTTGCATTTGATATAATTATCATCTGCTTCTTGTTCGCAAGAATAATAATTCATTATTGATTGAATTGTAATTGTAATACTAGCTCCAATTGTGAAAAATGGAATTGATGGTGCCGCACCAGCAGCAGCTTGTTGTTGTAAATATGCAATGTAGTAGTCAATCCCATATGTAACTCCTTGAGTAATTAAACTATTTATCGCTCCTCCAAAAAAGTTGGAAGAACATTGTGCTAATTGACTTTCGCGAGTAGCAAGACAATCTGTTGTGCCAACTAAAACTTGTCGTTTGACTAAAATCTCATTAATTAGTTTTTCTTTAAATTCCGAGCTGTTAAGGTTATAAGTTAAAGTTTTATTTTTTCTTGTAACAAATTGGAACTGATTTATAGCTTTATTAAGTTCTGACAGTTCAATGTTCGACTTATTTAAAAATAATAGTACGTCGCCGTTAAATTGATTTATTATTAAATTTTCATTTTCAATAATAAAGGTTTTATTTTTATCTGTTATACTCTTCAAAACTGATTGTAAATTAGATAATTCAAGTTTTGCCAATTTCAAATCATTTTCATAATCCCTGTTATCTGTCATTAATACATCTGAATTTTCAAATCTAGAGCAAGATATGCACACACAAAATAATATGGTTACACTTATTAGTTTGGAACAATACCGTAGTTTCATTTTTAAAGTTTTTTAATTTCCTTACCTACTCTTTTCTGGTTTTTCGGGATACACCAAGGTTGGCCAACTTGATGTAAAGCTCTTGGTTTTTTAAAAGTCCATTGTAGGGAATGATGTCCTACGGTTCCCCTATTTTTCTCCTATTTTTTGAAATATTTCTGTTTTTAGAAAGAGCAATTATTCACTAATAGGATCAAGCCTTAAAATTTCGAATGAATCTTCTGAATTCTTTTTTCCCATGGCTACCGATTTTTCGAGCGATGTTTTCTCGGTGTTTTTTGATGGTGAATTTGGAGATGTGAAGTTTTTCGGCAATCTCTTGGGAGGTATTTCCTTGTTGGATTAGAAAAATAATCTCGAGTTCACGGAGAGTAAAATCTCCATTTTGGACTTGGTGAATCATGTGAAGTTATTATTAGGGTTAGGTTATTGTTGGAGCAATAATACGGTAAATTATGAAATAACGAAAGCAGACTAAATTTTTTCAAAAATTTTCTCTTTGATATTCAGCGAATTAGTAATAAATCTCAATTTTTTTTGT